>JAAYEX010000189.1 GCA_012728535.1 Clostridiaceae bacterium
CAAAAAGCCGTGGGGGCGTAGCTCACCTGGGAGAGCGCTTGAATGGCATTCAAGAGGTAAGGGGTTCGATCCCCCTCGTCTCCACCAAAAGCCCTGATCAACTCATTTGAGTGTCAGGGCTTTTTTGTCTCAAGGATTTTACAGGGGAACTTTATGGATCTGCAGGAATTAAAACTAGCAGCACAGAATAGTCAGGATACAAGGACGCGGAAAACCCAGGGAATCAGGGCTGCTGTGCTTGGAATCAGCCTCAACATTTTTTTGGCTGTAAGCAAAATTCTGGCCGGCTATTTATCAGGCAGCGTCGCTATCAGTGCAGATGGATGGAACAATGTATCTGACGCCTTTTCTTCTTTTGTGACTATGTTTTCCTTTGTTTATTCCAGTAAACCTGCGGATAAGGAGCATCCCTTTGGACACGCCAGAGCGGAATATATAGCTTCTTCTATCATTGCTCTTGGTATGTTGGTCGTCGGTTTGTCTTTGGGACGTCAATCTATTCAGCGAATTATTACACCCCATGATTTGGATTTTGGCATCTTATCCTTTCTAGCTCTCGGAATCTCAATCACTGTCAAAGGTTTCTTGTATTTTTATTACTTTGCGCGAGCTAAGCGCCTGGGATCACCGGCCATGCGTGCCAGCGCTAAAGACAGTATGGCAGATGTTGTATCTACGCTGGCGGTACTGCTTTCAACAATACTTTTCGCTATATGGGGTATCAACATTGATGGACTTACCGGGTTGATTGTCAGCGTGTTCATCTTGTGGTCTGCAATAGATATTATGCGCAATATGGTTAACAGGCTCATGGGCTGTCACCCCTCAAATGAACTTGAACAACACATTATTGATGAAATTTTGGGATCGGACCCCAGGATACTGGGCTTGCACGATCTTTTGCTGCACGATTACGGGCCGGGTAATATGCATGCATCCGCCCACGTCGAAGTTGACAGCAAATTGAGTTTTGTTTCAGCACATCTTTTACTTGACCGCATTGAGAGAAAGTTTTTTGAAGACTATGGCCTGGAGATCGTCCTGCATGCCGATCCCACTACTGTAAAAGATCCGCTTAGCGATCAGTTGCATGAACTCCTTCATAAGACCGCTAATGATATTGATCCAAATCTGAATGTGCACGATTTGCAGCAGTTTGAAACTGCGGATGAATGCATTCTCGCTTTTGATGTTTCTCTACCTGACAATGTTACACAAAGTGATAACGAAATTCGCGACAAGTTCCGCAGATCATTTGAGATAACTCACCCTGAACTTACGCTCTATATTGCTGTAGAGCGCGCCTATCAGACCAGCAGTCAAGAACAAATCCCCGATGATATTGATCTGTTGATTAAGGAAGAGTAATCGGCGATCACTTGCTATTTTCCGTAGCCTTTCTGCTAAGGTCTAGTCACTTAGATTGAATGTCTCTGCTAATTGAATCCGACCTACTCTTTTGATAAGCTTGCAGAGGGGTGTTTTCTATATTTTTTCTTAAAAAGTGAGGTATTTGTGTGAAACGACTAATGTCCGGGAACGAGGCAGTGGCCCGAGGTCTTTTTGAGGCCGGAGTGAAAATTGCCAGTGCTTACCCGGGGACTCCAAGTACGGAAATTATTGAAAATCTCAAGCAATATGACGGGGTTTATTCCGAATGGGCGCCTAACGAAAAAGTCGCTACTGAAGTTGCCTATGGTGCTTCCATTGCCGGAGTGCGTTCCGTTGCCATAATGAAGCATGTTGGAATAAACGTTGCAGCCGACCCTATGTTCAATGCCGTTTATGATGGAGTTGAAGGCGGTTTTATAATTATTTCTGCAGATGATCCCAGCATGCATTCGTCGCAAAACGCTCAGGATAACCGTCATTACGCTCGTGCTGCCAAAATGCCGATGTTTGAGCCCTCTGACAGTCAGGAATGTCTCGATATGATTCGGGAGGCTTATGAGGTCTCTGAGCGCTTCGATACACCCGTGCTTTTCCGCATGACCACCAGAGTCTGCCATTCCAAGAGTCTGGTTGAGTTCGGCGAAGCTTTGACACTAGACCCGATTCCCTATAAGAAGAATCCTGCTAAATATATCAGCTCTCCAGGCAATGCCATGGTTCACAGACCCCTGTTGGAAGAAAGACTGCTGGCTATGGCTGAATACAGTGATAGTACTGAATTTAATAAGACTGAGATCAACGACAGGAGATTCGGCGTCATTGCCTCCGGCATTTCTGTCCAGATTGCCCGCGAGGTCTTCCCTGCCGATTATTCTTTCCTAAGTCTGGGTTTCACCTACCCTCTGCCGGAAAAATTGATCCGCAACTTTGCTGAACAGGTAGAAGAAATCTATGTGCTGGAAGAACTTGATCCTTTTCTCGAAGAACAGATTAAAGCCCTGGGTATAAAGGTCAAAGGCAAAGATGTTTTCCCCAACATGTTCGAACTGAATCCAGCGATCGTGCGAGAAAGCCTCTCCGGTGAAAAACAGAAATGTCTTGAACTGGATGTAGAGATGGTGGCCAGACCACCCTCACTTTGTCCGGGTTGCCCGCATCGTGGTTTCTTCTACTCGATACGTAAGCAGAAGAAGGCTGTTATTGCCGGCGATATCGGTTGCTACACACTGGGAGGCTCAGCTCCACTTAGCGCTATCGATACGGTTATTTGCATGGGAGCCGGTTTCTCTGCTGCCATGGGCATGGCCAAAGCCTTCGAAGTCAGCGGCGAGGACAAAGTCGTCTTCGGCGTAGTTGGTGATTCCACCTTTTTTCACAGCGGTATAACAGGCGCAATTGAGATTCTCTATAATAAGGGTCGCGTCATTCCGGTGGTTTTGGACAACAGTACAACCAGCATGACAGGGCAGCAGGATAACCCGGGAACCGGCCTGACTCTTTCCGGAGAAATAGCTGAAAGCATCTCGATCGAAGCGCTATTCAATGCGATCGGCTTTAAAAAAGTGATCAAGGTGGATCCTCAGGATCTTACTGCCATGGAAGCTGCCATTGATGAAGCATTGGCTGCAGAGGAACCCTGTGCCATGATCGTCAAACGTCCCTGTGTACTCATAAAGAATATTGAGCACGACTTCAAACTTTGTGTAGTAGACCGCGATCTTTGCACCAGTTGCAGACGCTGTCTCGGGGTTGGCTGCTCAGCTATTTATTATGTTGACGGCAAAGCCTACATTGATCCCGCCCTCTGTACCGGCTGCACTGTTTGTATGCAAGTCTGTAATTTCGATGCCATCAGTGTGGTTGACTGATACATTTGAAGACCGAGAGAAGAGAAAGAAGGATATTGGATGAGTGAAGCAGTCAAAAGCATTGTATTAATAGGTGTCGGTGGACAGGGAACAATATTAGTCAGTAACGTCCTTACTTCTGCATTGGTCACAGCAGGCTACGATGTAAAAATGAGTGAAATCCACGGTATGGCCCAACGTGGCGGCAGTGTTTCCACACAAATCCGTTATGGAGAAAAAGTTTACTCTCCTCTGATCGGTGTCGGCGAGGCAGATATGCTGCTGGCTTTTGAGCGAATGGAAGCAGTACGTGGAGCCGTTTTTTTGAAACAAGATGCTTTGATAATTGTTAATGACTACGCTATCGTACCGCCTCCGGTTGCCTCAGGCAAGGCAGTCTATCCCGACAACTGCATAGATGCACTTAGAAAAGAGTTCAGGCTAATTGCCTTCAACGCGGCGCAAGTTGCCGAAGAGCTAGGAAATACACGTGTTATGAATGTCGTTTTACTGGGGGCTATGGCTGAAGTCTTGCAGCTGGATAATCTGGATTGGGATACCGCCCTCAAGGAGAATGTCCCCGAGCGTTTTATTGAGATAAATCAAGAGGCCTTTAAACGCGGACGCGAACTGGCCCGCAGCGAGGAGGAAGCTTATGCTCCCTGATCTGCCTTTTATTTTAAATCAAGAAGCTCTCAATAATGGTCAGCAGCGCTCTGTCATACGGGAACTGTTTGACTACGGGCAAAGGAAGGCCAAGGAGATCGGAGCCGAAAACATCTTTGACTTCAGTATCGGCAATCCCAGCATTCCTCCGCCGGCGGAAGTTCAGCAAGCATTTCTCAAACTTCTGCAGGAAAGAGACCCGAAGGCCTTGCACGGTTATACCAACAGTGCCGGCGATATAGGAGTCCGCCAAACAATTGCTGCTTCGCTCAACATGCGTTATGGCAGTAAGTATACAGGCGAGAATATTTTCATGACCTGTGGTGCCGCCGCTGCTCTTTCAGGTTCGTTTCGTGCCTTGTCCGAAGAAGGGCGAAGCAACGAATTTATCTTACTGGCCCCATATTTCCCTGAGTATAAGCCTTACATTGAAGGCCAGCAGGGCAAACTTGTGGTCGTTCCGGCCTGTCCTCCGGATTTCGGTATTGATCTGGAAGAAATTGAAAAGAATATTAATCCTGATACCCGGGCTATTGTTATTAATTCACCAAATAATCCCAGCGGCAAGCTATATAGTAAAGAGGAACTCACAGAGCTGGCAAGGCTGCTGAGGCGCAAATCTCATGAGTACAATCGACCCATCTTTATTGTTTCGGATGAACCTTATCGTGAGTTGGTTTACGACGGCAAGGTAGCTCCTCATATTCCTGCGATCTATGAATACACAATTATGACCTACTCTTACAGCAAATCCCTCTCTATTCCCGGAGACCGCATCGGTTATGCTTTGGTTGCTCCCAACTTCAAGGGACATGAACTTCTTTTCGCAGCTATTGGTGGTGCTTTACGAGGCATGGGCTACGTGTGCGCACCCAGTCTCCTGCAACATATGGTCGGCCTTACGGTTGATATTAAAACTGCTACCGAGACCTATGACATGAATAGGCAGCTTCTTTATAGGGGTTTGCGTGAGATCGGCTATGAGGTTTTGCTGCCGGAAGGAGCCTTTTACCTCTTCATGAAAGTTCCGGGCGGCGATGCTCCGGCTTTCTCTGATTTTCTGCGCGACACATATAACGTCCTTGCCGTTCCCTCAGACAGTTTTGGTTGCGAGGGCTACATGCGTGTTTCTTATTGTGTGGCCAAACAGACAATTGAAGAAGGATTAAAAAGATTTGAATTAGCTTTTAACGAATGGCAAAACAAATAGGACTCTTAAACTCCCTGTTCCAGCTTCCTGTTCATTTTTTTCCAGTATCGTCTGAAATACGGCTTGCCTTTGTAATCATACTCGAGTGGATTTTCACGCACTTCATCCACGACCCTATTACGCAGTTCCGTTTCTGCCTCCAGGGCACCGACCTGGATTCCAGCCAGCATTTCGTCAGAAGTGTTTGTAGCCAATGCCTTAACTTCATTGAGTAAAGCTTCCTCAATCTGATCTCGCTCTGACCGATACTCTTTCCAATCAATTAACTGCTTTAGAACCGACCGGTAAATCATCTCTTGTTGTTCCCAATAAGCGATGGCTTCTTTAGTCTCATTTTCCAAAAAACTTAAATAATCGGGCACGATCATCCACCAGGGCTTGAACAAGCTCAGACAAGGAGCAGAGCTGCCCGTAATCCAATAAGTATCGCGTGTTACTCCATCGTCAGTTTCTCTTCTTTCCGGGAAAGCAAGCTCTGCTATAAAACTGCCCGTAGTCTGATCACCGATTAAGCCGCCGGCATGCATACAAACACTGGAAACCGAAGCTGTTTGATAAGGCCTCTCTTCAAACTTGGCAGTATGACTGCGCAATATATCCATCATGCTCTCAACAGTAATCCTGCCTTTGTTCTCTTCAAGTCTCGTGCGTGAGCAGTGTTCCCTTTTTGCTGCACCGCTAAAACCGGTAATCAGGCGATTTGTGTAGCAGCGCGCGAAGTCAAAATCTTCTTCACTACGGCACCAGCCCTTATCCAACGCATGATGAAGAAGATCCGGGTGTGCGCGGTCGTAATCACTGCCGATAGTGAGCCGGTTGGAGATAGCATAGACATCCTGAACCCTTTTGGCTGCCCAAAACCGGCCTGCAGTTTCCAGCACCCAGGCAGACGAGCGGTCAGCGATCAGGTATGAGTTGTCATAGCGAAAGTTTTTGTCGTAACCACAGTTGCCCCCCTGACCATGACTGGCAAGCAAGCCGATTATACAGTTAAGAGCTTCCTCTGAATTCCGACTGCGCTCCAGAGCCAAACGCAGCAGATCCATGCCGATCAAGGCGTTTTTTCCGGCTTTCTCCTTAGTAAAGACTGCCTCATTACCAATTACTACACCGTATTCATTGCAGCCCATCTCAGCACCCCAGATCCAATGCGGGCGTTGAATAAGCACTTCATAAGTTTCAGTAACTTGTGGAATCGTGATGTAAGTACACTTGACCATACTGCCGTGGGCAAAGCTCTTCCTGGGGATTCTCTCCAGCAGAAGGCGCTCATTAGGAGCGCGGTCACTATTTTTGGCAAAGATAGTTCTGCCGCTTTGTGTCACGTTTCCAAGGGCAATCATTGTGTCACACATAAATTCAGCTCCTAAACCGGATTATTCCGGCGCAGGTAATTGTCCTTCAGGGTCCAGAGTTTTTCTGACAAGTCAACATAGTAAGTTTGAGGCTTCTCAAAACGTTTCACTGTGTCCCAAAGTTTTTCCTGCTCGCTCAGACAGTATTCACGAACTTCCTTTACTGTCTTTCTTTCATATACCGACTTGCCACGTACAAATACAGGCTTTAGCAGGGGTTCAGCGCGAAAACAGGGTAAAGTCTTTCGCTTCCAGGTATGATATGGGTCAAAAATTGTCAGCGGTTGGCTGTCGTCTATGACCTCATCGGCAAGTGTAATCAGATCAGCTTCCGCTTTTCCCGTGTAGCGGTCATAAAGACGGTAGACTTGCTTGTCGCCCGGGTTTGTGACTTTTTCCGGATTATCGGAAAACTTCATTTTTGGCAGCATCTCCCCATCTTCCTCAACCGCAGCCAACTTGTACACACCACCGAAAACCGGGTCTGAACGTGAAGTGATTAGACGCTCACCGACACCGAAGCTATCGATCCTCGCACCCTGATGCAAAAGCTCTCGAATCAAATACTCATCCACAGAATTGCTGACCGTAATGCCACAATCATTGAGGCCCGCCTCGTCCAGCATTTTTCGGGCATTAATACTCAGATAGGTCAAGTCACCTGAATCGATTCTGACTGACTTGAGGCGCTTACCTTCAGGCTCTAAAATATCTTTGGCCACACGAATAGCATTGGGTATACCACTGCGCAAGGTGTTGTAGGTATCGACCAATAAATGGGTATCGTCGGGAAAGGCGGCTGCATAGGCTGCAAAGGCATCATATTCGGTCGGAAAAGCCTGAACCCAGCTGTGTGCCATAGTTCCCATCACCGGGATATCAAAATACTCTCCCGCAATAGTGCAGGATGTTCCGTTTACACCACCGATGTAAGCAGCTCTTGCCCCAAGGACTGCAGCGTCAACACCCTGAGCGCGGCGGGCTCCGAATTCCATCACAACCCTATCTCCGGCCGCCCGTACAATACGTGATGCCTTGGTTGCTATCAGGCTTTGATGGTTCATAATAAGCAAGATCATCGTCTCTACCAGCTGAGCATGCATGATAGGGCCTTTAACTTTTAAAATCGGCTCGCCGGGAAAAATCGGCAAGCCTTCATTCACAGCCCAAACATCACATTTGAACTCAAACTTATGTAAATAATCAATGAAATCCTGATCAAAAACATTGAGGCTTTGCAGGTACTCGATATCATCATCATCAAATTCCAGTGCCAACAAATGATCAACCAGCTGCTCCAAACCGGCCATAATGGCAAAGCCGCCATTCTCCGGCACAGTTCGGAAGAACATATCAAAAACAGCCTCTTTTTCCCTCATGCCGGACTTAAGATAACCGTTTGCCATGGTGAACTCATAGAAGTCTGTCAACATCGTCATATTTTGACGATTAGTCCATTTCAAATCCATCAACCCCTTCTTTCCCAGCTGTTACTGTGGTATTAAGTTATTCTCATTTCGACTTTACTATCATCGAAGTTCATTTGCAAATAAAACTTCAGCTGCATATAAATTTGAATCAGCTCTTTTCCTGCCAGTTACCATAGGGCCAGAGATCCGAACCGAATAATTCTTCTTTATAAAAAACCCGCTCCAAAGTCAATCCGTTGGGCGGCAGTGTCGGGCCCATTAGTCTCCGGTCGGCTAACAGCAAGAGTCTCGGAATATCTTTAGCTGCCAGCTTACCCAGTCCGACATACAAGAGTGTTCCCGCTAAAATTCTAACCATATGATAAAGAAAACCATCGCCAATTACATGTAAATAAAGGAAAGGATCAGTTTCCTCCAGAATAAGAGAATATAGACCGCGGCAAGGTCTTTTTGTGGGGCTGCCCTGATCCATCAGGGCCGAGAAATCATGATTGCCAAGGAAAGCTGAGGCTGCCTCACGCATAGACTCGATATTAAGCTCCTGTGGCACATGATGCGATTGAAAACGCTCAATTACCGGGCGTGACCTGCCGAGATAAAAAGAATAAGTATATTCCTTGCCTAAAGCATCGAAACGCGGGTTAAAAGCTGCCGGCATAATCCTTGCCTTCCTCACAGCGACACCTGTTGATAGCTTTGTATTCCAGGCCTGAGGAAGGCGTATCACAGGAATGCCGATCTCAGTACAAAATGAGGATATGTGGCGGCGGGCAGAAACACCGGCATCAGTTCTGCTGCATCCATTAAGAATAATTCGTTCACCAGTCAGATCAAACCAGGAATCTTCCAGCTCAGCCTGTACAGTGTGCGCATTCTCCTGACGCTGATAGCCATGAAAATCAACTCCCAGGTATTCGCAGGATATCGCGATATGTACTTTTTTCTTTCCATTATGTGTCATAAAGATAACCAGTTAAACTCCGGCAAACGCGGTTGTATTACAAAGACAACAACAAGCAATACAGCAAGGAGCAGGAGAAGTGAATACTCACGCCAGGTCAAAGGCTGGCCGGTTTTACGCGTTCTGCCTGCCTCTCCCCTGTAACAACGCGCTTCCATTGCAGTAGCCAAATCTTCAGCGCGACGAAAGCTCGAAATGAAAAGCGGTACCAGAATACTGACCATACCGCGTAATTTCTCAAAAATATTGCCTGTATCATAGGAAGCTCCACGCGAAGACTGTGCCTTCATCAGCTTATCGGCTTCTTCCAGTAGTGTCGGAACAAAACGTAAGGCTATCGACATCATCATGGCAAATTCGTGCACCGGAAAACGCAAGTATCTAAGAGGCGACAGAAGCCGTTCCAAACCATTAGCAAGTTCAGTCGGTGGTGTAGTAAGTGTCAGAAATAAAGACGTATTTATAACCAGCAAAGTTATACGTATGGCAGTTAAAGCACCGGTCACAATGCCTTCCAGGCTGATGTTTATAATCCAAAAAGAAACTATGGCTTCACCTTGTCCACTGAGGGCATGAACAACAAAAGCAAAGATGATTATAAAAATAATGGGTCTGATACTCCTCATAACAAGACCGAAGGGCAATGTTGACAGTTTAATCAGGATTAAAGTCAAAATGCTCATTAATAATAGAACCAGAGGATGCTGGGACATTAAGGCAAGCACCATCAAAACAATGGCGGCCACCAGCTTGACACTGCTATTCAGATTATGCAAGAGAGAATCAGCAGCGAAAGTCCTGCCGAGCATTGAAATGCTAGCCATTTGTCCCTCCTTCTGCCATTTCTAAATAAGCTCTTAGAATCTCGCTCAAAGCTTCACCGGCGGTAAACGCACTTGCTCTCACCTTAAGCCCGCTCTTACTAACTAAATTAAGGAATTCTACAGTCGTGGGTAGTCCAAGACCGGCTTCATCCAGGAGTCCATCAGCTGAAAATATCTTCTCCGGTGTATCTATAGCCACTACCCTGCCTTCATTCATGATCATCAGACAGTCAGCCGTACGCGCCACTGAATCCATATCATGAGAGATCAGGATTACAGTCTTTCCTGCTTCAGCCAGCTCAGCCAAATCATTTAATATTGCCTTTCTGCCTTCAGGGTCAAGCCCTGCGCCGGGTTCATCCATTATTAGAATTTCGGGGTTAAGGGCTAATACGCCGGCAATTGCTACCCGTCTTTGTTCACCGCCGGAAAGCTCAAAAGGCGAACGATCCATGAGATGGGATACACCGGTTATTGCAGCTGCTCTTTCCACATTTTCTGCCAGCTCTTCAAGAGAAAACTTCATTGCTTTAGGACCAAAAGCTAAATCCAAGGCGACAGTCTCTTCAAAAAGCTGATCTTCGGGGTATTGGAAAAGTAAGCCGACCATACGTCTGATCAGGCGAACATGTTTTTTATCCGACAGGTCCAGGGAAAGTACCCTGACTTTTCCTTTTTCTTCAGGACGGA
The DNA here is from genome assembly GCA_012728535.1 of Clostridiaceae bacterium. Classification (GTDB taxonomy): domain Bacteria; phylum Bacillota; class Clostridia; order Saccharofermentanales; family DTU023; genus DTU032. The sequence continues at coordinate 10,376 of JAAYEX010000189.1, forward strand.
TCAATCCGTTCAGATGTTGCGCAAAAGTGGATTTACCTGACCCGGTAGCACCGACAATCCCGAGAATTTCTCCCTGCTTTACTTCAACGCTCAACTTATGTAAGGCTGTAACCTTCTGAAGAGGATTATCATCATAAGTATAGGATAACTCATTGACTTCAATGACTGACTGATCGCCTACCAAATGCCGGCGCCGTCCTGCTTCATTCATTGCTTCCAGACGAAGCAGTTCATCTTGCAGTATCTCTTTTGGGAATTTACTTGTCAGGGCCTGCTGCAAGACTTGACTGACATGCTCTGCCGCCTCATTTACATCAATAATGGCAGCAACACCATCATTACAAAAGATTCTGTCAATTTTCTGAGTAATTTCAATAAATGGAGGAACATCCAGCTTCAGCTCCCGCAATTCATCAGAGCGGCTGAAAATCTCTTCAGGAACTCCACTCCTGACAATGCTCCCTTCTGACAGCAATAGTACATAGTCCGCTTCTAAAGCCTCCTCCATATAGTGGGTAATCTGAACGATAGAAAGGCCTTCTTCATCGCGTAATTTGATAATCAACCGCATCAGTTCTTCACGTGAGACGGGATCAAGCATTGAACTTGCTTCATCTAAAATGATACAAGATGGTTGCATTGCAAGAACGCCGGCAATGGCAAGTTTTTGTTTTTGACCGCCGGACAGTTCGTGTGGCGCACGATTACGCAGTTCAGTCAATCCGGTCAGAGCCAAAGCTTCATTAACACGGTGTTCTATTTCATCCGAATCCAAACCCAAATTAGAGGGTCCGAAAGCGATGTCCAGAGCCACAGTCGATTCAACTATCTGGTTGTCAGGGTTTTGGAAAACCATGCCGCACTGCCGACGGATCTCATAGACAGAATCTTCATCCGTGGTATCCATTCCGGCAACACTTACAGCACCTATATCCGGCAGAAGCAAACCATTCATCAATCTGGCCAAAGTCGATTTGCCTGAACCGTTGGCTCCCAGAATGGCCAAATGCTGCCCGCGCGGCAGAGAAAATGATACGTTATTGACCGTCGGAAGACGATCAGCATCCGTATCATAATAAAAAGAAACGCGATCAAACTCTAAGATCGGGTCCATGAACTAATGCTTTCTAGAAAAGAGGCCGCGTTTATCACGCAGCCCCCAATTAATTTATACAAGTTCCAGTATGACCATTGGAGCGGCATCTCCGCGCCTGGGTCCGAGTTTCGTAATTCGTGTGTAACCGCCTTGTTTTCCGGCATAGCGCGGTGCCACATTACTGAAAAGGTAATTAACTGTCTTGATTCGTTCACCATCACTGTTATAGGTATCTTCCAGCATTGTCAGCAATTGCCTGCGTGCTGCCAGACGTGATGGTAAATCTACCTCAACCTCTTTTGTTGATTTTTCACGCTCAACAACGTCATAGACGCGATCATTTTTAGAAGTAGCTGTCATCAGGATTTTACGTCCCTTGCCATCCAGTTTTGCAGAAGATACTGTAACCTTCTTTGTTGTAAAGTTCGTATATTCCTTGACGGCCAAGGTAATAGCTTTTTCGGCCAATTTCCGGACTTCTTTGGCCTTGGCTTCTGTTGTCTTAACTTGGCCGTTCACTATTAATGATGTTACCTGTCCACGCAAGAGTGCCTTACGCTGGCTTGAGGTGCGACCAAGTTTTCTATATCCAGGCATATTAATACCCTCCTGTTTGTCTTAATATTAGTTATGTCTTATCTTAGCTCAAGGCCAATACTAGCCAGTTTTTCATCCACTTCTTCCATGGATTTCTTACCCAGATTGCGAACCTTCATCATGTCCTCTCTGCTTCGGGCCATCATATCAGCAACTGTATTCATATTTGCACGCTTCAGGCAATTGTAGGTGCGCACCGAGAAGTTGAGATCCTCAATCGGAATCATGTAATCTTCTTCAATGCTTTCGTCAACCGTTGCTTCCTCTTCTCTATCCTCCGTTACTATTACAGCATCGGATATCGAGGAGAAAAGATTCAGATGTTCAATCAGAATCTTTGAAGCTTGCGACAAAGCGTCATTGGCTTTAATTGATCCGTCAGTCCAAAGTTCCAGTGTCAACTTGTCATAGTCAGTCACCTGGCCGACACGAGTGTCCGTGACTGTGTACTTGACTTTTGTGACAGGTGTGTAAATGGAGTCAACCGGTATTACGCCAATCGGTGAATTATCAATCTTGTTGTCTTCAGCACTTCTGTATCCCAGGCCATTATTGAAGGTTAGTTCCATGAACAGGCGTCCTTCACCGTTCAAATTGGCAATAACCAGCTCCGGGTTCACTATCTCGACCTCATCGTCACGGATAATGTCGCCGGCGGTCACAGGGCCTGAGTAGCCTTCTTCGGTACTTATATAAACTGTCTTAGGACCTTCTACACGCATTCTGGCGCGAATCTCTTTCACATTGAGAATAATCTCAGTGACATCTTCGACTACGCCCGTAACTGTAGAAAACTCCTGATAGACATTTTCAATGCGAATCGCAGTAACTGCTGAACCCGGCAATGAAGATAGAAGCACACGTCTCAAGGCATTTCCCAGGGTTGTGCCATAGCCGCGTTCCAGCGGTTCTACAACAAAGAGGCCATAGGAACCATCTTCCGAATGCTTTTTATATTCAACATTTGTATTTTTTGCTTCGATCATGGAAAAGCCTCCCTTAATCAGTAAATTATCTGGAGTAGAG
>JAAYEX010000190.1 GCA_012728535.1 Clostridiaceae bacterium
CAGTTCAAGCAAGACGCTAATGAAAATATTTTCTGCTGCGAATGCACCTTCTGAAATGATAGGTTCAGCTCCGGGTGCAAAATGTGCCTCGGGGAAACTCGCGATAGGATATTTTTCCGAGAAAATCGTGACTGATTTCACATCAACTTTAAGATTCAATTTCGGTAAACCGCTCAAAATTACAGACTTGTCTTTACTGATATTCCCCTCGTTCAGAAATTCGTTTGATGTAGTTTTCTTTGAAGATGGGGGTGCTGATTGATTATAAGAGGTTAATGTTGTTCCGGGGATTGCCTCGGTTTCATTATCCGTGTCTTCCGGCAGTTGCATATTGTCCGACGCATTGGTCGTAACTTCGCCTGGATTGTTCTGAGTCTTAGTCAGGATTGCCTCCTTATTCCCACTCGAATCCCCACACCCCGAAGTAAAGATCATAAGACATAGAAGTATAAGTATCTTTAGTTGAATCTTTTTTCGCTTTCTTTTTAGTTGTCGAATCACTTTAATATCCTATTTCCATTTAAACACATAAAAAAACGGATCAGAAGCACAATTAACTGAACAGGCCTCTGATCCAAACAATTAATAATTTTGACTAAGGAAGATTGCAGTATGGATAACTTCCTACTGAATCTGGGCTCCACAGTCCATGAACTCTGCCGATATCGTGAATTCGTGGAGATATACCTAAATTACACACACGCTTACCTTTTTCATACACATACTGAGATATCTTACGCTGCTGTCCCTTGTAAATAATCCCCGAATCATTTGTAGTTTCATTTACACCCTGACTCCAAACAGAAAAATAGGAGCCGTAAGGTTGGCCACTTGCTTCAACGTAGTAAACATAAGTGCCAGTAGCATCATCTTTCGCACGCTCTTTAGTAAAATAAATATATCCTACATTTTTACGTTCAAACACAAACAATGAGTCTTCTGAGCTTGCTTTAACCTCACACAAGCAAACCAGTCGATAGAGCTTTGGAAGTTTTCATAAATATTTCTCCTTACATATTAAATTCTGAATACATTCATTCAGTCATCCTGCACATATAATAGCTATAAACGAACACAAACACATGTCAATCTTATATTAAACCAATTACGTAAAAATTAAATGATCTTGAGGTCAATCTGAAGGCTTGGACGCTTTACGCATAGTGCAGGCCACTTTTGATTTGCTACCATTCTAAAGCGTCTACCATAGTAGACGCTTTAGAATCTTTTCCCAGTCTTGTCTATCATGCTCGACACCTTGAACGTTTCAGGGCATAAAAAAAGACGACTGTCGGACTGTATCCGCTTTGTCGTCCTTTTATGGAGGTACCACCCGGATTTGAACCGGGGAATAGAGGTTTTGCAGACCTCTGCCTTACCGCTTGGCTATGGTACCGTCTTATTTAAAATGGCCGGCGGCCCATTAGCCTCCGGCCAAGCTGTGGAGCGGGACACGAGATTCGAACTCGCGACTTTCACCTTGGCAAGGTGACACTCTACCACTGAGTTAGTCCCGCACAATTGGGTGTTCGATTTTTCGAACGCTTCGATATATTATCAGACTAGGCGCTTCCGTGTCAACCACCTCTGCCTGTTTCATATATCTTGCATTCAGATTATAGCAGAGTGGAGTCGGAAGTTGAAATATTATTCCCGCTTTAAATTTTTCTTTTTTGCAGCTATTATATGAGCTGGCAATTTGAGATTGCAGTTTTTTTGATGATTGAAATACGGAGTTGATTTTTCTACGGATATTTCGCAAAAATGATTTGACAATCGTAGTTGATGTTGATATCATCATTAGGCGTTTGCAATAAAAGCACCCACATATGGCGGCATAGCTCAGTTGGCCAGAGCATTCGGTTCATACCCGGAGAGTCGTTGGTTCAAGTCCAACTGCCGCTACCATAAGGCCCGTTGGTCAAGCGGTTAAGACACCGCCCTTTCACGGCGGAATCACGAGTTCGATTCTCGTACGGGTCACCAAGTTCGGGTGCTTAGCTCAGCGGGAGAGCACTTGCTTCACACGCAAGGGGTCACTGGTTCAAGTCCAGTAGTACCCACCAGGAGAAAAGGCCTGTGATCACTGGATCGCAGGCTTTTTGCATTTTAAAAAAGACCGGCTCTTTTTTAAAAAAGACCAGCGCTCCTGTCTGAATACAAGTTGTCTCTGACTTACCAATCTTTCTTCTGCAGGCGGCTGGCTAAGTTTTACTGCTTGGCCGCCTGATTTTGCAAGTCTTTGCTGGCGAAAAGCTGAATAGCGCAGTGTTTTTAACATTGATTACCAAAGTTTGGAGACAGTCGTGGCATAATGCCAATTAAAGCAATCAGAAGACTATAAATCCTTTGGAAGGAGAGCTAACTCTCAAATGGATATTAAAGGTATTTTGGCCATTACTGACCACACATTATTACGACCGACCAGCAGCTGGGAAGAAATCAAAGAAATCCTGGATGATGCAATGAGTTTTGGTTGCGCGTCCGCCTGCATCCCGCCTTCTTACGTTGAGGAGGCTGTGTATTATGTTGAAAAAGGACTCGCCATTTGTACTGTGGCCGGTTTCCCTAATGG
>JAAYEX010000191.1 GCA_012728535.1 Clostridiaceae bacterium
AGATTTTCCCTTATATTCGGTTGCAACGTCTGCCTGGATTGACATCTGAGTTGCCAGGGACCGCTGCCTCTGATTAATAAAATCTTCAATTTTGCCACCCGCTCTGGCCATCAGGCTCAGAAGGCGCATATCTTCAGTGCAGACAGGAAGATTCATTTTTTCAGAAAAAAGTTGCAGAACATCATCCAGTGCCATTTGAGCATTAAGATTGCTGCGTAAAGACCTCAGTGCCCTAATCAGCAGCTGATGCTGTCCCAATTCTTTTGCCAGAGGTTCGACAGACTCGTAGAGTGCCCGCTCCAAGCTGACTCCCATGCTCAGGCGTCCGCTTAGGTAAGAAAGAAAGTGCAGATAGTGTTTCTTTTTACTTTCCTGATTGGAAGACTGCCATAAACATGAAAAGCCCAATCCGAGGAGCAAGGCTGCAAAGATGAAATATACCGGCTCCCTGATGATGTTCAGATCATAAGGAATGCCAAGTAGGATCGCTAAGATCAGACCTAAAATGGAGAAGCGCAGGTAAACGGATCCATGCGTCAGGAAAATTTCTTTCATCTTTAAACTCCTTCCTTATGGGGTTCCAGAATAAAGTTGCCGTTGTCGTAACCGCTGATTGTTATGATTTCCTCAATTCTGCGGCGGCCGGATGAATCACGTCTCAAATGAACCATGAGATCCAAAGCTGAGGCTACCATTCGACGACTGGCCTCCCAGGGCAGGTCAGAGGCAGTCATGAGAAAAAGTGAGAGACGGTCAAGCATATCTATAGCGGAGTTGCCGTGACCGGTTGACATGGAACCGGGGTGTCCGGTCTGCATGGCCTGGATCATGTCGTAAGTTTCTTTGCCGCGGACTTCACCCACGATGATGCGGTCCGGCCTTAATCGCAAAGAAGAGCGGATCAGGTCGGTTAAGGTAATTGAGCCACTTTCGTCAAAGCCTGCCTTTCTGGCTTCAAGCCGGACCAGGTTGTGTTTGCCGGAAAGTTCAAGTTCGGCAGCGTCTTCGATTGTGACAATACGTTCGTTGGGAGGGATGTAGGCTGCTAAAGCATTAAGCATTGTAGTTTTCCCCGAGCCTGTTCCGCCGCTGATAAAAATACTCTGCCGGTCTGCTACTGCTTTTTGCAAATATTCGGCTTGTCCTTGTGTCAGAGTTCCGTTGGCCACCATGGCACTCATGTGGGGCAAGATGCCGGTGAACCGTCTGATGGATAATATCGGCCCGTCGGGAGCTGCAGGTGGCAATACTGCATGCACTCGAGATCCGTCCGGCAGGCGCATGTCAGCGATGGGTGAGCGCTCGTGGATGACTTTGTTGGCCCGGCCGAAGAATCTGGTAATTACATTCGCTAAATGCTCGCGTGAATCAAAAAACAAGTCCATTTGCTGCATCTGACCCCGCCGCTCTATATAAATCTCATCCGGCCGGTTCACCATGATTTCTGTAATGTCGGGATCTTCGAAGTATGGCTGTAAAACATCCAGGCCGGTCATGGCGTTAAAGATCAGATCAACCATTTCAGATTGCTCTTGCAGGCTCAGTTTCGCGCCACGGGAACGTCGCCGCACTTCATTGATGATGATCTGCTTCAAAACCCCGGTATCTGCCAGAGTTTCAGTATTGTGCTGGGTTACAATCTTGCGGATGAATGCCTGCTGTTCTTTGTAATTCAATAAAACCATGGGGCTTCCTCACTAAGTTTCTTGATTTGACTGCTCTCATAAATCTCGCAGGAAGAAGGCAATTTGCTGAGAAAGATAGCCAATTCTTGTTGAGCGATCAAAGCGGCATCAGTTGTTTTTGTCGTGGTTTCAATCACAACATAATCACAAAGTGCCGCTATCATCGCATGTTTTTCCAAAGTCAAGCCTGAAACTTCAATCAGGGCATGGGCTGCAGTAACACGGGTTTCAAGATATTTCCTCAGCAGCACAATCAGTTCCCGCAGACTTCTCTTGTCGGTAC
>JAAYEX010000192.1 GCA_012728535.1 Clostridiaceae bacterium
ACAGGTGCCGGAAGGCAAAAAATCAGTTATGTTGCGTTTTTGGATGGGTTCCGATGAAAAGACTTTAAGTTCAGAAGATATTGAACAGAGGTTAAAGGCAATTATCAAGGCCCTTAACAAGGCAACAGGCGCAGAAATCCGCCAGTAGTATTATGTGTCCGGCTGCACTGTTTTAATGCAGCCGGACGCCTTTTCATTTCTCACAAACTCGCGACCAAATAAGTTGAACAAATAGGCGGTTTTGATAGTAAAGAACAACAGACATCATGAATTTTATTCAGGTTCGGAAAATATAAGCACTGAGCTATAGCAAGATTGTTCCCTATACATGCTATAACTCAACTTTATCGGGTTTTGTCCGCAGAAGAATAAACTCAATCAATAATGCCATCGGTATGATCAGGACAGCCGTCAGTAGTAATCTTGTGGCAGCAAATTTCAGCCCCATGGCGCCGATCTCCATCATTATATGCGGAATCTTCAGAGCAGCCCAGGAACTGAGGAAAACGATTATATTTCTATAACTGGCGCCTTTCTCGATGAGAGAAACTCCCACCGGGAACGCAGCATATAGCGGTCCTGCCGGCATAGTGCCGAGGGCCATGGATAAAAGCATACCCTTAAAACCCGATCCATGCCCCAGCCACTTTTCTATCTTATCCTGTGAAACCCATGCTTCCAGCAAACCGACTACACTAAAGACCGGAGGCAGGACAATCAGCATTTCTTTAGCAAAATTTAAGATTGTGTCAAAAGATCTGGCAGCGTTATCGGCAAAGAAAATAGCCATCACAATCAATATCAGTACTATCAAAATTTGCCATTTAAACTTTTTCACTATTTTCATAAAATAACTCCCATCAAGAAGGCCAGGAGCAAGGCAAGCAAAAAGCTCAGTGCATTGCGCAAGATTGCGAACTTTTTCCCAAATGCTTTACTTTCAACCGGCATAGTAGCCACTCCGACCATGACAGAAGATGAAACAAAAGCTGTCACAGTTTGAACTGTTGCACCTACATTGAGCAAGGTGGCTCCTAAAGGGAAGGCAACGAAAGCCGGCATTAAAATAGTTCCGCCGATTACTGCTGCCAATAATGTTCCCCAAATGCCTGCACTTTCGCCCAGAAGCTTAGATATCATATCAGTGGTAATAAAACCCAAAGTTATTCCCACAAAGCCGACTAAGATGAAAAGTCCGGGTGCCATGCCCTTGAACGATTTCCAGGCCACCTTCAAAGCCCTTTTTGTCTTTTCTTTGCTTTTAATCAGAGAAAGTAACAACAGTAGTCCAACTATTGCATACATAGCGATATTCAATGCACTCATTTGCTCCACACTCCTTTATTCAAATATCTATAAGAATCATCTTGCAAACAAAGGCAGAATCAACTTACGATGGTCTCATAACCGTAAATGACCTTGCCGATACGTTCTACCCTTAACTTCAATATGTCAATCCAACAATCCAGTTCATGTCGCCCCTTATCGGTAATGTCGTAAACTCTTTTTTGGGGACCCTGATCGCCTATCTCCCAGAAAGATCTGACCAGTCCGTCTTTTTCCATTCTTCTCAAAGTCTTATACAATGTGCTGATATTCAGACCTTCTTCCAAAAATCCGAAATGAACCAAGCCTTCAATCAGGCCATAACCATGTCCGGATTCTTTATATAGCAAAAGCAGGAGACACACTTCCAGGAAACCCTGCATCTTCTGATAGTTTTTCTCACACAATCTGGCGTATTTTTCACTCATACAGATATCCCCCTTGTCAGCATGCGGATCTCTTCATCTATAGTCCTTGGGACTATAGTTATGTAGAATATACCAAGATTAAAATTAAGTCAAGTTAAAGAAGAGTGATTAACGATTTTTTCTGCGCTTGATCCTTTTGACAATGAATCTGATGAGGAGCACGACCACCAACACGACCAGGAGAATAACCAGTAAAATTATGATACTGGTCAGGTTCAGCTGCCGGAATATTCTACCCAGGTTTTTGCTGTCTTCCAAGACCTTACGATTCTGAGCAGCTGCATATACTGCAGGAATTGTCGGCACACCGTCAACCTTATCGAATGACTGCATATATGAGGCTAAGGCGTACCATTCTTTAACTTCATTACCTTCGCTGTCATACAAAATCAGTTCATTAAGATCATCTACGACATCACCTTCTGCATTTTTCAGCTTGAGCGACAAGATTCCCTTTGAAAGGTCTGTAACTGCCCCCAGCATCTGAGCTGAATAAATGTCGGCAACAACCCTGTAGAGCTTTCCATCGTCTATTTCAAGAAACTCTCCGTTTTCTCCGATAAGCTTAACGTCAGTTGCACGATTAAGGATTATTCTGTTGGGGTTAAAAATATAGCTTAAACCCGAAGAGTATAGCTGGGCTGACTCAAAGATAGGCGTTATAGAAGCATCAATCTCGGCAACAATCTTAAGTTCTTTGCCGGTAAGGTAGACATTTGCAAGCGGGTATCCGGGGATGCCATCAGGACCGATTCCCAGAGACATGACTTCATAAATGTCGGAAATCGTTACAGGCCCTTCATTAAAAGCTGCCCTGATAATACCGACAGGAACAATCGCCACATCCACCGGGATGTAGTTTTCTCCTTCAGCTTCTTTAACGCCATGTATTAAGGCATCTGATATTAGATTTCCTATAGCCTGATCAATATGGTTTGCATTCATTTCTCGCAGGCCGGTGAAGGTATAAGGGCTATAAGCAACGACCTGGTCGAAATTTTCAAAACCATAGTCTGCCAAGAAAACATTAACATACTCTCTGAATTCATCAATTTTTCCGAGAGTTTCAGGATCTGCTTCTATTTTTTCATTAACCGGGATTATTTCGTAATCCGTTTTGTTCCAACTGCCATCTTCATTCTGTAGCAGATCAATTCTGCCAACATTTTGGCCGTACTCGCCACAGCTGACAATAAATGTATTATTCGTAGAAACAATCGGCTCTTCCAGCAAAGTATGAGTATGTCCACTAACGATAAGGTCAATTTCCGGCACTTCTTTTGCCAGAATTTCATCTTCAGAACTCTTAGGGTCATCCCAGGTTCCTGAATGAGACAGGCAGATTATTATGTCAGGCTTTTCTTCCTGAATCTTAGCGACAGTAAGCTTAGCCTGTTCAACCATGTTCCTAAAAACAAGCTGGCTATTGGGGGCACTGCTGTCAGCATCTTCACCAAGACCACCGAAAATAGCGACCTTAACACCGCCTTTTTCCAGAATCAGATATTCCGCGACACCATAATCCTCCATGGCTTCCTTCAGGAGTTTGGCATTGTCGCTTACTGAATTAGCAAAATCAATATTGGAAATTACCATATCGGGTAATCTGTCACCACTATCCATAGCTGACTGCAGCATTTCAGCGAGACCATCGCTGCCATAGTCAAATTCATGGTTGCCCAGGGTCACAGCGTCATAACCCATGTAGCCCAGCATTCTCAGTTCGATAGCCTGCTCGGAAAAAACGGTCTGATATAAGGTCCCCATGGAGAAGTCTCCGCCATCAACAAGGATAGTGTTCTTATCGGCACTAATACCGTCAATAATAGTTTTTATCTTTGCAAACCGCCAATCTCATGTAGATCCCCATTCAGTTCATACGATTTGGTATCCAGGTAAGAGTGCATATCATGAGTAAAAATGACAGTCAGCTCCTTAGCTGAATCACTAGCTGCCGCCGGCGATACCAAGAGCAACAATACGATTATCAATGATAAACAAAGTGATGTGAATTTCTTCATAAAAAACTCCTTATACTAAGACGCCATTTCTTCTGCCTCTTCCACTATACATCTTTCGGACGGGACAGAGGGCATATTAATGATGATCAAGCTA
>JAAYEX010000193.1 GCA_012728535.1 Clostridiaceae bacterium
AGTTGGTAGGGTTTTTCTGCTACGTTGCGGTCTCGCCACAGGGTGAACCAGCGCTCGGCGGGATAGAAGTAGTAGCCGTCCTGCCAATGGTCCGAGGTGTCATAGGGGTCGGCGAAGATGAGGACGTCGTCGCCGATGCCGGGGGTGCCCATGGTGTCGTAGCCGATGATGGCCATCCAATGGCCGTCCCAGTCTCCCCACTCGACCAGGATCGGACGACCTGCTTTCAGATGGGCGTGCAGCCAGCGGACGAAATAGCTGTCTGTCGCATCGTCGACAAATAGTTCGCTGTCATCTTTGTTTTCGGAGGTGTAGAGGGCATTGGCGGAAAAGCTGGGGAAAAGATTGCCGATGTCGTTTTCGGTGAAACCGTCTTCGGACGTGATCAGGTCGGCCTCCGTGTATTCCGCAAGATAGGAGGTGTCGACGACCTCCACTTCGGGTAGGGTCTCCAGGTACTGGTAGAGCTTTCGCACGCTTGCCCCATGCTCATAGTAGTTGTTTGCACTACCCGGTTCTGCGCCCGGCGTGTCTTCGTCAACTGAAGTCCTTGTGCCAACCGCGATATCCCACTCGCTATAGTTTTTAATACCGTAATGGTAGAGGGTCATCAGGACGGATGAAGGACCGCAGGAACACTCGGTCGTCTGCTGAAAGGTTGCAAACTCGGGGATAATTGTGAGCTGATCGTTCGATTTCATCCGGTAAAAGTCGGGGCTGTTCCAGTAAGGTGACTCTTGATGATCGCCGCTGTTGGCATAAGAATTAGCACCTAGGCCCTCATTTATATCCTCACCGGCAATGATTTCCGGCATGGCCTTCTGCTTTCCGGCATCTTTCTTGCAGGCGGCAAGAGGCAGGGCTATCAGTAGTATCAGGAGAAAAATTAAAGGAATTGATTTCTTCATAACATACTCACATTCATATGGTATTTAACTTATATTACCATTTGTGGACTGCATAGATTCGTGCCTGGCACCAAACTCGTGCAGGCACCAAACTCGTGCATCAAATCGTGCCTGGCACCAAACTTGTCACGAAAAAACCGCCTTTGTGGGGCGGTTTTTTTATCAATGTGGATTGAAAGTGGCTGATGGTTACTTTTTCTTAAAGGTAATAGTTTCTCCATCCATATTCATGGTCAGATTATTGCCGGATATTTTGAAGGTTCCTTCAACGGTTTCCGTCTCTCCGTCCATGTTGGAAGTCATGCTTATCTTGTCGCCATTAACTTTGTATGTCATGTCAAAGGCCATTTCCTTGGCTGCTTCTTCTGCTTCACTTTGAGACATACCGAAGTCAAGCAGTATTCCTACAAAGAAGTCCTCGATAGGCTTGTCGTTAACCAGAAGTTTGACCTTGCCGTCCTTGGTGAACTCCATGACCATGCCATCCGCACCCACTCCCAACTCTTCCAGATCTTCAAGACCTAAGGAATCTGCGGAGTCACCGGCCGGTATCCATTTGCCGACAATTGAATCTTTGCCTCCACCACAGGCAACCAATGAGGTCAGTATAATTGCAATCAGAAATATCGCTAAAATCTTTTCTTGTATCTTCTTCATTTTCTCCTCTTTCTTCTTTTTTTATAAAGCAATTATCTTTGCTTCAATTTATGACCTGAATCTCAGGTCATGGCTGAACTTTACCTTTTTTATAGCTTATAGTTAGCGCTTGTCCGCCTGGTCGTCATGACGCGTGGTGATCTGTTCTTGCAGCCAGGCTTTGAAGTCGTCCCAGTCATAGGGAATCTCTTCCTTTTCGCCGTAGCGCCGGACAGTTACCGTCTTGTCTTCCAGTTCGCGGTCGCCGATTACCAGCTGGCAGGAGATCTTCTGCATCTGGGCGTCGCGGATCTTTTTGCCCAGACTTTCGTCACGGTCGTCGACTGAGGCACGTGCGCCGATTTTTTCCAACTCTTCCTGCATCCGATAGCAGGCGGGTCCGTGGGCTTCCTTGTTGACCGGAATCAAAACGACCTGCTGGGGGGCCAGCCAGAGGGGGAAGTTGCCGGCGTAGTGCTCGATGAGAATACCGATAAAGCGTTCTATGG
>JAAYEX010000024.1 GCA_012728535.1 Clostridiaceae bacterium
AGGAGAACGGCCTTATCACTTTTGACGACGGCAGCGAAGTGAATCTGGAGACCCAAACGGTGATTAACCGTGGTAAGAACCGTATTACGCTAGCCTATGCCGAGGAGTATGAGGTCAGCGGAGAGGATATTGCAGCTGATGAGCGTGTTTCATCAGATGATTTTCCCGGTGGCAGAACAGCGGACGGAAGGGGTGTTTTTTACAGTGATCCCGGTTTTTCTTACAAGGATAACCATACAAAGACAGATAGGGCTGCACAAATAGACAGCTATGATATTTTTGTACTTGGCTCATGTAAGGTACTGATTATTCATGACGAAAACGAGAAACAGAGATGGCAGGCAGAAGGAACACCTGATTTTATGCGGATGTTGAAGGTTGAGCAGCTTGGTGCCACCTTAAAAATCAGTGTTGATCAGATACATAGGTCCTTCTTCAGAAGTGGGAAAGTAAAAGGACAGATCACACTTTATGCCCCGATGATAAATATGAATCGGATCGCAGTAAATCTCAGGGGTTCAGGCGATCTTATCAGTCAGGTGAATTTTGAAGAGAGTGATCTGCAGATTTCAGGTGCCGGTGATCTTAAAATGGCCAAGTGCGGTTTGACAGAAGTAAAGATCAGTGGAGCAGGAGACTTCTACGCCACAGAGGCTCACGATGCAAAGATCAGTATCGCAGGATCCGGCGATGTCACGATAGACCGTGTAAGCGGGAAATATCTATGTAAGATATCAGGAGCAGGGGACATTGATTTCCGTAGCGGTCAGTTGGAAGAATTATCTGTACGCATAGCGGGGGCAGGTGATCTTGATGCATCTGAAGTGACAGTCGGAGACCTTGATATATCCATACAGGGAGGCGGCGATGCTGTCATCGGCTGTGTAACAGGCAGGTCTGTGGAAAAACTCTCGCGCGGTGCCAGCCTGACCATAATAAACCGCTCCTGAGAGCAAGTCAGACAGGGAGAGAACTAGGGGCCCGTTGTCACTGTCAACGGGCCTATTTTTGCGTAATAATCCTCATCAAGAATCAATCTGCTGAAATAAAAACGGTTGTGCACAATATCATTTATGGTTGTAATATAGCCTTCCGGTATGGACTCGGGATCATATGGAGCATGAACTTCAAAAGTGCCTGTTGATGAAGTATAGCGCCCATATTCAGAAATCCAGCTGAGATCATTGAACAAAACCAGGCCCGGACTGTCAGACAGCATGTCTCTGCCCATCAATAAACGCGAATCATAGGGAACGCCCATCAGATTGTATATTGTAGGCATCAGGTCAATGTTGGCAACATACTTATTTACTTCAACCGGCTCCATGCCATCGGCATAAATTATGCCGGTACTGCGGTAGAGCTCAAATTGGTGGTCAAGGTTTTCACCGGCAAATTCATTTAAACTGGCATCAGACAGGCCATAAGGATAATGGTCTGCACTCAGAACGATCAAAGTGCGATCAGCGATACCGGCGTCACGCAGGCGCTCCAGCAGATAGGTCATGGCATCTTCAAGTTCCAGATTACAGGCAATGTAACCCCTTGCTTCTTCCGACATGGGCAGGTCTTCCACCCGGTGCCAGTTTTTTGTCACCATGGCATTGCCGATACGTGTATATGCGGCGTGACCACTTACAGTCAGATAATAGACATTAAAAGGCTCCTGGTCGATCCACTTGTCGACAGACAGCTCCATCATCTCCAGATCAGATTCCGGCCAGCTGGGCGTCACATCCAGACCCCTGCCCAGCGCATAATAATCATAGCCCATGGCAGGGTGGGAAACATCACGGGAGTAATAGTCAAAAGTGTGATTATGAAAGGCGTAGGAGGCATAATCCGGCAAACGAGTCGGATAACTGAAGGCCTGTTCACGGGAAGCCATATGATAGAGGCTCCACACCCCGTCCTTGGGATACAGGCTGGTCAAAACTACATATTCGCCGTCAAAGGTAGACACACTCCAGATCGGATTATAGAAGTTTTTAAGATAAAAACCTTCTGTCATCATCTTATATAGGGTCGGAGTCAGCTCGGGGTCAGGCACAAAGCGAGAAAAACTCTCAGCCGTGATCACAATCAGATTGTAGCCTTCAAACATCCCTGTATACTCATTCTTTTCAGTTGCCTCAACACTGGCGAAATATTGGTCCATCTGTGCCAGAATCTGGCTGTCACGTCCCGCAGCAAGAGCCTCAAAATCAATATTAAGCACATTGGGAGAATTATCGATTATCGGCGGCTCCGTCTCGGCCGGACCATCTGTTTGAGCTGGGTCCGTGGTATTGGTATTCGCACTTGTTTCTCCCGGATTATCGCCACCGGGCAAAGTAGTCACCGTCGGCATGGTTGGGAGGGTGGGGTCAACATAATCATCCTGCAATTTATCCCGCGTCCCTTTGAATTCAAAAATAGAATTACGCAAATCAATGCCCATAGCTGTATATGTTCCGAAATACTCGGATGCCTGATAAGGTCGATTGAGGTAGAAAAAATACTCTCGTGCAACGGTGGTTTTAGGAAGGAAGAAGAATATCAGATGGACTGCTATTCCGATCACTAAAGCGGCGATCAGGGGCAGAAAACGTTTGCATCCCATAATCCTTTTAAAGTCAGTTTTCTTTTTGGAAAGAAAGAATGCGAAAAGAATTACCGGCAAGAAAAGCAAGATGATCGCCAAAAGCCTATTCCAGATCAGCTGCAGGATTATATCCATAAACTCAACGATCTGGCCACCGCGACCTATCGAACTCAGAATAAAATAGGTTCGGAAAAAACTAAAATATATGAGTTGAGCGCAAATAAAGACTGTGGCAGCTAATAAGAAAATGTTCACCACTATTCTGCGGGCCCGGGGAGGGATTATAACAACTATGCCCCAAAGGACAATTCCGTTAAGGATAGCGAAAAACAAGACAGCAAAATAATTAGGATTGAAACCGCACGTTCTGGTCAGAAAGTACATTAACGTTTCCTGCCAAACAAAATAAAAAACCGTGAAAATACCAAGCAGGAGGAAATGTCTCTCCGCATCCATATTTTCATATTTTTGTTTCAGATTATTGAACTGATCTTTAAGTTTCAAGGAAATCGCTCCAATCCATAACCCTAGCCTGACTTACAATATATCAAACCCCATTGATTATTTCTCCGCTCATAGAATCATAGCATTTTTGAAATTTTGACAGATTTGACTGCTATTGCTGTGTCATGTCGACAATATTACTCCTTTCACCAAACACAGGCAAATTAAACTTATATTCAAGCCCATGTCTCAATCACGAAAGGATTGTTATGAAAGCAGTTGTTTTAATAGTGGAAAACCGCACAGCTTACCGCGAACGCCTGCTGTCCGCCTTGCTGCAGACCGCACCCGACTATGAATGTGTTGCTGTCTCGGGCCTTCAAGAAGCTAATGATCTGGATGAGGGCAGATTCAACCGGCTGGGTCTGATTCTGGCGGCAGACTGCTTTACGTCCGGTCTGACCGGCATCTTTCCTGGAGTCCTGTGCCTGGAGCTGACAGATAAAGCTCCTGATGAGATTTCAACGAGTATTCCGGCAGCAAGCTCCGGCAAAGCCAACAGTGATCCCGCTGATAAAATCCACCTTTATCTTCCCGGACCGGAGCAAGGGAGCAAATGC
>JAAYEX010000194.1 GCA_012728535.1 Clostridiaceae bacterium
TAGGGAATATGCAGAGAATAAACCAGCTGATCACTCCAGCCGTGATAAGCTCCGCCCATTTTGATAACCTTCTTTTTGCCGGTAAAAGTACGGGCTACACGTATGGCTGCCATGCAAGCCTCCGTGCCGCTACCGAAGCAGCGATATTGCTCTATCCAGGGCATACATTCATTAATGATTTTTGCCAGTTTTAGCTCATATTCATGAAATAAACCGGTTACAGCTCCGTGCTCCTTTATGACCTCTATAGCTTTATCAGTTACCGGCTTGTAGTTGCTTCCCAGCAAAGTGGGACCGCCTGCCTGCAAGTAATCTACATAACGGTTGCCGTCAACATCATAAAGGTAGGCTCCTTCGGCGCGGTCGACAGCAAGCGGGAAAGGATAGTTAAAAGCCAGGTTATGCTGCACACCTCCCGGAATATACTGCCGGGCCTCAGCAATTATCTCCTTGGATCGCTTACATTTTGTATCAAAGTAATCCATGTAACGGGCCCTGGCATCTGCTTTAATATGCAGAACATCTGCTTGAAGCAGTTTATCCATCTTTGAGTTAATTTCCTCAATATCAGGCCATTTGGATACTCCATAATTTTCTTTCATCGTTTCTTCTCCTTTATCTTCCTTGTTTTTGTATTTAATAGTCAGATTTTCTCCTGTTTCCGGTCCCTAGCACCCTCGGCTGTTAAGCTCGCTGAATGACTTTTTGTTATCGTGGTAGAGATTTTTGAAAACCGGATAGATCTTGTTGTAAACGGCTGTATTCTCCGGATTTGGAGTATATTTTTCTGTCACCCGGATAATCTTTTTTATTTCTTTAATGTCGTGTGAAAGACCCAGGCCGACTGCCATAACAGCTGCAGCTCCCATTACACCGACATAGCGCGGATTCTCAATAGTCTCCAGTTCCCGACCCAATACATCCGCCAGTATCTGACAGACACTGGTAGAGATTGAACTTCCTCCGGTAAAGCGCACAACCGGTGCGGTGGCAAAAGTCTCTTCGGTCGCCTCAAGCATCCAGCGCATATGCAGACAGACACCTTCGATGACGGCTTTGATCAGGTCACTTCCGCGGCTGTCCACATCTACATTAAAGAACACACCACGGGCGTAACTATCTTCAAAAGGACAGCGATTGCCGTGCATCCAAGGTGAAAACACCACTCCGTTGCTTCCTGCCGGAGTATCCCTGATATAGTCAAACAGTTCATCATACTCTTCTATCGGGGTATGGCTAAGACGCTCTTTCACCCATTCAATACACTTACCTGCTGTTTCCAGCTCTGCAATATAGTTATAGGTATCCGGGTCTGCGCCGACAATGCCCGCTATCAAGTTCTTTAGATCAAGATGCATTTTGTCTACCGTGGTGCAAACCCAACCGGAAGTTCCTGAATAAAAATTCACATCCCCTACATCAACACAGCCCGACCCTATCTGGCAGAGACTTACATCCCCGCCTCCACCGAATACCGGTGTTCCTTCCAGAAGTCCCAGTTCACAAGCCGAATCGGCTTTAAGCCCGCCCACGATATCGGTAGCATCGCACAGGTCAGGCAGAT
This sequence comes from Clostridiaceae bacterium, assembly GCA_012728535.1. GTDB lineage: Bacteria > Bacillota > Clostridia > Saccharofermentanales > DTU023 > DTU032. The sequence continues at coordinate 1,565 of JAAYEX010000194.1, forward strand.
GATCAGGATTTACACCGATCATTTTGCAAAGGTTCTTGCTCCACTGAGATTTTTTAACGTCATAAAGGAAGGTAAGGTTGGCATCATCTTTTGTCGCCTTCAGATTACCCGTCGCTCTGAAGGTCAGATACTCCTTGGCATCAATCCACTTGTAGACTTTCGAGTAAATCTCAGGTTCATTCTCTTTTACCCAGAGATATTTCCAGGCCGGGTCCTTGGCACTGGCGGATAAAGCACCTGTAATACGCAGGTAGCGCAATACTTTGGCGATATTTAAGCCTTCAACCTTAACACCCGTACACATATTTTCTTCAAACTGTTTTTGTGCGCGGGTATCCATGCAACTCATGCTGGGTCTCAAATGCTTGCCTTCTTCATCAACCAGGACAACTGTCTGCATCTGTGAGCAAAAGGCTATTCCCTTTATTTCTTCGGGATCGATTCCTGTATGGGCAATCAGATTTTGCGTGCTTTGACAAACTACATCCCACCACTCACCAGGGTCCTGCTCAGCACCGCCATTTTCCAAAATTGTTAGGGAGTACTCACCTACTTCTCCGGCCAGAAGCCGGATATTCTCACCTGCGATGATCTCAAATAGACATGTTTTTAGCCCTGTAGTTCCTACATCATAAGCAATTACTTTCATACAGATCCGCCTCCTGAATCGTCTGACGTATAGTCTGATTGACTAAGTTTTTAATATTATTATGCCATTTTATTGTTATTTTAAACTATACTCGTCTCTAAGTTTAGTGTCAAGTATAGTTATTTTAAAGGCGATTTTTGTGTATACTATGTGCATGAAACATTCCAGAAGAGCGTTAAATAAAGAAAAATCTCGCAGAAGCATACTTAAGGCTTCGCGAAAATTGTTCTCCGACCAGGGCTATGATGAAACTCTGATCGAAGAGATTGCTGATCTGGCTGAAGTTTCAAAGGCCACTGTATACAATTATTTTCCCGATAAGGACAGTCTGCTTATTGCTATAGTCGAAGAAGTTGAAGAAGGCATCGAAGATTATCTGGATGCTGAGCTTTCCGCCGAAACAAATGCTTTAGATAAGATCCGCAGAGTTCTTACAGAGCTGGTCCTGGCCAGTTTACAGTATCCGGGGCTGTCTCGCCGTATTGTGTTTCTCAACTCGAGCCGGACCAGTACCTTGCATGGCACTTTAAACGAAATAAAGTCTCTCCTCTACCAACTGATAGCGGCAGCGCAGTCAGATGGCTGCCTTTCTGCAGAAATAAGCGCAGGCGAAATACTCGATCTGCTGATGGGCATGCATTTTATTGCCTTGTTTCAATGGACCGGCGAAGGTATCGCTTCCGCTCAGGACCAGCAGGACAAACTGGACCGCCTCTTTGATTCGGTTATGCAACAGTATTTGCCACCCATTAAGGACCCTCTTTAGCTCATCTCCTGAATTATTTCTCTGATCAACTCTTTAAATTTTTCTGCTGCCAGGCCGGCCGTTTCATCAACCTCTTCAGCAGTAACTGCCTGGTCCAGCATACCTGCAGCCATATTTGTCATCAAAGATAAACCCAAGACTTTCATGCCGCTATGTGCAGCCGTTATTGCTTCATAAACCGTGGACATGCCGACTGCGTCTCCGCCTAAGACTCTGATAGCCCTGATTTCCGCAGGCGTTTCAAACTGCGGACCACTCATATAGAAATACACCCCTTCGCGCAAAGTCATGCCGATCCTTCCGGCGCATTTTTTGGCCAGATCTCTTAAATCCTTGCTGTACATATCCGATACATCGAAGAATCTGGGACCGAATTCAGGAAGGTTAAGCCCTCTCAGAGGACTGGCTCCCATAATCTTTATATGGTCTTTTATCAGCATAATATCGCCTACATTAAAGGAAGTATTCACTGCACCGGCTGCGTTGGTCAGAATAACAGCCTTTGCTCCCAGAAGATGGAATAGCCGGACCGGAACTACCAGCTGCTCAAAGTCATAACCTTCGTAATAGTGAAATCTTCCGGACATACAAACTACTTTTTTTCCGCCCAAGTCGCCGATAATCAATTTGCCGGCATGTGAATCAACTGTTGTTTCCATGAAATTCGGTATATCCGCATAGTCAATTACAATGGAGTTCTTGATCTCTTCCGCCAATGACCCCAGAGATGAACCTAATATAAGAGCCAGATCCACTTGATGTCCGGTCCTGGATAGGACGTAATCTGCACTTGTTTTAAAAAAATCATAACTGTAATTGTTACTCATACTCACCTCACAAACACAAGCTGCTGATACTTAACTTTTCCGGCTGCCGGACCCTGACTTCTCCTCTATTAAGATGCTGAGATCAAACCTTCGTCATAAAGCACTTCACACAACCAGCTATGCGCTATGCCTACGACCATCGGACACTTATCCTTATGTGCGCCGGCATCCTTAAAAGCTTTTTTATCTACTTCGTTTCTGAAGTTAAACTGCCTGCCAAAAATATTTTCATGAATATCCCGGCATATTGTTGTTCCATATGTGTCAATAAACTTATCATGAATTTTCTGCCCGATTACGTTAGCCGTCTTACTGCGCTCGCCGTTGGGATTATCAAGATCCTCAAGCCTCCGGCCCACAAATGTGCCAATAACCATCATCGCTCCTGAATATGCGCCACATGCACTGTCGTTGCAGCCAGCTCCACCGCCAGAAAGCGCACTCGCCGACTGGAACATGAATTTATACTTTTCGTCATTCTTATTAAATATAGTCATGAATGATTTTATAAGGCATTGCGTGCATCCGCCATATTTTGACTCGTTGCGAAATGCCTCTTCAAATGCGGCCTTTACGATTGACAGTTTTTCATCTTCCATCGTTAGCCATTTATTATCAACGATACTGTTATATGCCTGTGTCACCATATACACCAACTCAGGCTCATCAATAAAACCGCAACTCTTTCGTACAGCTTCTTTGACTCCGGCAGCTCCCATTAGCTTAGCTATTTCGTTATTCTTCTGAGCTTCAACGTAAAACGCTGCTGCCATTAAATTTGATGTATGGTAAGGATAAATTCCGTTTTTCTTGCAACATATCAAAGCGTCGTATATTACGCCGCCCTCTTCTATACTTGAATTTTCATCATCTGCTGCATCTGTCACGTCTGTACCCACAGCCTCTAATGCTTTTTCAACCTCCTCTGAAAGCTCGGCTGAATTACTGGGGTCTGCCTTTTTCAGCGCTTCTCCAATTTCATTAATCAATCCCTTAAGATATAATTCTCTTTTTGAATCATTCAGTTGCGGGAATCTCTTATTGATACTTGAAATATTTTTGACGGCTTCCGCCACAAGCACATTTATAAAATCTTTTGTGTCGTTCTTCAATGTTATCTCTCCTTGCTTAATTGTTTTTTGCTCTTCTTTCATTAATTCTTTTGCAAGAGCTGAATGCCGTACATGAACATGCGCGAAACATGGAAGGAACCTTTCCAGTCGCCGCCCTTGATGGGCAGATTGACACTCCCGTCCCGGTTAAGATATCCAAACCATTCGCCATACTCCCTGTCCGGGAAATGGCTGAACGTCCATTCGTGCACTTTCTCATACCAGTCGGCATATTTCTTTTCGCCGGTGATATGATCAGCTAACAGCAGTGCAA
>JAAYEX010000195.1 GCA_012728535.1 Clostridiaceae bacterium
CCTTCTTTGATGGTAAAGCTGATATCTTTCAGGACATCTTCTTTCAGGTCAGGCCAGGCAAAGGAGAAGTTTCTAAATTCAATGTCACCGATTTTTTCAAGCACCTGAGTATTTGCAGCATCCGTCATGTCTTCCGGATAATCCCAGACTTCCTGCAGCCGCTCCATGGCAGCAGAGCCCTGCTGCGACACGTTGATAAACTCACCCATGGAAATCATGGGCCAGGTCATCATGCCGAGGAAAAATACAAAAGAGATCAGCGCTCCCAGTGTGATTTCACCATTGCGGATCAAAGCTGCACCTAAAGCTATGGCTATGACGTAAGTCATGCCGGAGACCAGTCTTGATGCAGGCATGAACAAAGCCGACCAGCCGGCCACCCGCATATTTTTGCGGTACATTTCTTCCGCCAGTTCATCGACGCGCTCAGTCTGAGCTGCTTCCAGCCGGTAGGCACGTACTATGCGGACACCGGAAACATTTTCCAGCACATGGTCATTCATGGCGTCAAAAGCACGCTGTGCATCATCAAACTCCTCATAGAGATGGGCGCCGATTTTTTTCGAAGCAAAGAGCAGAAGCGGCAGGGGAAGGATCGTGACCAAGGTCAGTTTCCAGGAGATGCCGAGCATGAAGAAAAGGATTGTGGCAGGGTAGAGGCTGGAGTCGAACATGGTCATAACACCGTAGCCAGCCATGTCAGCCATGAAATCCACGTCATTAGTTGCCTTGCCCATCAAGCTGCCTGTGGTATTGCGTCCGAAGAAAGGTGCGCTCTGGGAGAAAAGCTTGCGGGCCGTAATTTGCCGGCCCAAAAGCGGTGCGACATCAGCAGCTTTGAAAATATAATAATTCCAGACATAGTTTAGAAAAAAGTTCAAAACTACCAAACCTACCAGTATGGATACATAGTTAAGAAAAACAGCAAAGCTGATGTCTTGCAGGATGATGCGGTCGGCCAGATATCCGGCCAGGCGTGTAGGGGCTACTCCTGCAATGTTGCTCAGGATGATAGCGATGAGCCCAATAAAATATTCAGACTTGTAAGCCTGAATAAACCACGCCATCTGGCGTGTGATCTTTTTAATCATCGAAAAATAGATCCCCTACAATTATTATCCCTTTTTAAGACCGGCTTATTATACATTAAATGAGAAGAAAGTATAGCCGGTCTGTTCAATGTTTTGCAGATTCCGGTCGCAAATAATCATCAGGAAGCGGACCTGGTTGTCTGCGGATAGCTAAGCAATCAGAAGGGTCTGGAAAAATGCAATGGCAGTGGCAAACAAAGATGTAAAAATCATTATGGATACCAGGGTCAGATTCATAGTCTGATTTTCGGTTAAATGGGTAATCACAGCAACAGACCGGGCGTGGATCAGGCAAGAAAAGGCAAAACCCATCAAGACCAGGAGGAGACCGAAGAAGCCGCCCTGCATAGTTGTGGGCAGGGCTATCAGCATGAAGAGGACCAGATAGGCCCAGGCTGTTTTGCCGACAGCAAGAGTATGTGAAAAGGGAAGACCCCCCTGCCTGAAGAGAAAACGTGCCAGGATCCAGAGGATGCCGGTATATAGTAGCAGGAAGAAAGCGCTGATCAGCACACCGGTGAAGTATAGTCCTGCTCCTTGCAGATTGGGAGCCGTCAGCCGCTGGTTGAAAAGTACAGAGTAAAGCCACTTATTGGCGAAAGCAAAGTGAGCCCCGCCCAGGAAAGCACCGGCGATCAGTAAAATACTGTGGGCCAGAGACCAGCGAGGAATGGCTTGCGCTTTGATGGCGTCAGCCGGTCTTGTCAGGAGCTGGAGGAGATCACGTCCAAAATCGCGTAGTTGCTGTGTTCTGTAAGACCCGGCTGCAGCACCGGCCTGATATGACTGACGGCGGCGTTCTTTTTCCGCCTTTGACCGGCGTTTGGCTTCCGCTCTAACAGCTTTCAGGCGCTCACGTTCCGCCTTTTGTTTGTCTTTGTTTTCCTGTCGTTTGCTCTTATTATTATTTGTTGTTTGAGAAGGATTTGAAGAAGAGCTTGAACTCGTTTCGGCAGAAGTGTAAGTATATGTGTTTTGGCTTGGATTGTTGCCTGCTGAACTGCTGCCTGTATCAGGCTGTTCCTGATAGGTATTCTCCGGCTGGCCATAAGATGCAGACCTGGCTGCAGACTCAGCTCTGGTGCGGGCCCGACAATTACATTTTTCATTATCCTCAAGCTCTGCTCCGCAATAAAAACAATACCTTGCCATTAAAAAATCATCCTCAACTAATAATATGACTGTCCGATAAGCGACTAATGAAAAGTATATCAGACATTATTTTTCAATCTCCTGTAGATTACGGAAAGATTGTTAATACAATGTGACAAGAAAAGTAAGCTGTATCTTGAGTATTCTGTTAAACTTTGAAAAAAGACTCCACAGGTCTTAAGTTCATGATAATATATTAAACGGTATTTATTTTTACATAGGTGCAAGTATAATTTGTAAGTATAATTATTAGCAACTCAGGTTCAAATAAAGATATTGACAGGAGGAACTAATTTTCGTGGCAAATCAGGATTTCATCGATAAAATTCGAGTCGCAGAAGCTGAGGCTAAGCGCTTAAGAGCTGATGCACGCGAAGCTTCAGCAGAAAAGCGTAAAGAAGCCCGGCTGGAGGCGGACAGGTTTGTCGATCAGGCATATAAGGATGCCCAGATTGAACGCCAGGAAGTCATGCAGGAAGCGGAAGCCAAATATCGCGAGATTTTAGCTGAAGTTTCTCAAGAAGCTAAGGAAGTGGAAGGCGATGCAGATGCAGAATCTGTGAAGCAGGCCGCAAATGTTGTGGCAGAAAGGATCGTGACTCTCCTTGGCAACTTCTAAGATGAGCTACATGACAATTATCGGCATGTGTCATGAACGAGACGCTGTTTTGGAAGCTTTGATGAAGCAGGGATCTGCTCAGTTAATCGAAGAAGATCCGGATGCCAATGAAGGCGTATGCAAAACAAGCGTCGTTACGAGTGGATTTGCTGAAAATGTTGACTTGCGCAACCGTTTAATCCGCTCGATTGAAACAATTGACCGGCGTTTCCCCATGAAAAAACCCATGTTCTCAACTAAGCCCTCTGTCTCAGAGTCTGAGTTTGATATGTCTGAATATGATGAGGAGCTGAGCCGTCAACTTCTCTATAAATACGAGTCTGCAGTGGAAAGAGAAAATGAACTGCGAGCTGAATTAAACACGATAGAGCAAAGACGTGAAGAGCTTTTTGCCTGGGAAGACATACCCCTGGATCTCAATGTGCGTGAAACGGAATTGACTGAAATCATCTACGGCACACTGCGTGACCAGAGAAGTCTGGACAATCTGATAGCAGAGATCAATGAAGAAATGTCGACTGCTACAATTTTCAATCTGGGTTTCACTGAAGCCAAGTCTCCCTTATTAGCCCTGGTAGAAATGAAAGAAGATTCTCCGCATCTCCGAGCCAGGCTTTCAGCTTATGAGTTCAAAGCTCTGCCTATGCAGGCAGTACTCGGCACTGCGAAGAAATCACTGGAAACTCTTAACAGTCACGCAAAGACTGTTAGGGAAGAAATCGGCCGGCAAACGGAGATTATGAAAGATGTTGCAGATAACCGCGAACAACTGATGCTCTATCATGATGTGCTTTTGGTACGGTCAGATAAAGAATCAGCAGACCGCATTCTGTCGTCGACACAATATACATTTTATTTCAATGCCTGGGTTGATGCCGACAAAGCAGAAAGCATCAAAGAGTTTTTAACAGAAAATTTTGAAGTGGCCTGTTTCTACCGTCCCGTAGAGGCGGAAGAGGAATACCCAATCCTTCTCAAAAATAATAAATTCACGGAAACTTTCAGTGTTGTGCTTGAAATGTATGGCGCCCCCAGTCCGGGAGAGTCGGACCCTATGCCAGTGATGGCACCTTTTTACATGATCATATTCGGCATGATGCTGTCAGATGTCGGCTATGGCCTGCTTCTTCTTCTTGGCTGTCTCTATCTGATCTTCAAGGCTAAAGTGACGACAGGCATGATGGGGCAGATGGCGCGTATGCTTACTTTATCAGCTGTTTCTTCAATTATCTGGGGTTTTATCTTCGGAGGTTTCTTCGGAGACTTGTTGACCGCTGTTACTGATGGCAGAGTCAATTTTCCGGTTTTGTGGTTTGACCCGATGGGCGATCCCTTAAAACTACTGACATTCAGTATGTTCTTCGGAGCTATCCATCTTTTTGCCGGCATGGCTCTTGATATTCGCAACAGTAAATTAAGAGGGGATCTCTTTACGGGACTTGTAAACAACGTTCCCTGGTTTCTGATAATTACAGCTGCACTTATGTATCTCGCAGGTCCGCTGGGTTTTATCAGCTCAGCCGGCACGATAGCACTCCTTAGCGGGATTGCAAAGTGGATGATCATCATCGGCGGGCTTGTGATTTTGCTTTTTGCAGGTCACGGAGGCTCCTGGAACCCAATCATCCGCATCGGAAAAGCCTTGCTGAATGTATACAACAATCTGACCGGCTTTTTGAGTGATATTTTATCTTATTCGCGAATTCTGGCTCTGGTTCTTGCAACAAGTGTTATCGCTCAGGTTGTTAATATTCTGGCTACCGGGGGCAGCGGTATCGGCGGAGTGATTGTTTTTATTCTTGCGGGAAGTGTCGGCCATCTTCTGAACCTTGCTTTATCGGGCCTTTCTGCCTTTGTCCACGCTGCACGTTTGCAGTATGTTGAATTCTTCGGCAAATTCTTTGAAGGAGCCGGTGAATATTTCGCCCCATTGCGTCGTAAAACCAAGTATGTCGAGATAAGGACAGACAAGCTGGAAGCGAAAAAATGATCATTATGACGGCAAACCGATCCAAGGAGCCGTTTATAATTAAATAAGAAATAATAGATAAAGATAATTAGGAGGAAGACTAATGTTTTTAGAGAATCTAGGACCTACCCTGACCATACTGGCGGCATCACTTGCGGCTTTGTTTCCCGGTGTAGGTTCGGCAAAAGGTGTTGGCGGTGCTGGTGAAGCTGCTGCAGGCGTACTGGCCGAAGATCCGTCAAAATTCGGTAGAGTCCTGATCTTGCAGGCACTACCCGGCACGCAGGGAATTTATGGTCTCTTAAGCTGGTTTATGATTATGAGTCAGTCAGGCCTGATGGGTGGCAATATGAATATAAGTTGGCAGAGTGGTCTGGGATATTTGGTTGCCGCTTTGCCGATAACAATTGTTGGTTGGCTTTCCGCAGTTTATCAGGGAAAAGTTTCGGAAGCGGGCATTGCACTTGTAGCTAAGCGTCCGGAAGAATCCGGTAAAGCCATAGTATTGGCAGTTATGGTTGAAACCTATGCTATTTTGGCGCTGCTTGCAACTATTCTGGCAGTATTTAGCATTCAAGTTTAATTGACCCTTTAACGATTAAGGAGTACTTACGTGGAAGGAATCGAGAGAATCACAAACAAGATCCTCGAAGATGCCAAGGCTGAAGTCAGCCGCATTGAATCTGAGACAGAAGATTTTATGCGCGAACAGCAGGAGGGTGCAAAGAGCATGCGCGAGCGTGTTCTTGAGGACTCCAGAAAAAAGGCGAAAGAGGACGCTGAAGCAATGCTCAGGCGGGCCGAGAGTCTGGCCTCTTCCGAGCGGAGGAAACGCGATCTGACTGCAAGCCAGAGTGACGTGCGCCGCTCTATAGATCTTGCTGTAGAACAACTGGCAAACGCTTCTGCTGAAGAGCGGGTCAAGCGTTATCTCAGATGGATAAAATCTCATAAGATCAATGAAGGTGAAATCACCTTATCCGAGCGGGACCAGGAGCTGGCCGAGGCCCTGCTGAAAGAGCTGCCACAAGGTAAATTCACAGTTTCCGACAACACCGGCAATATGCGGGGAGGCTTTATTGTTGCACATGGCAATGTGGAAGATAACCTGACCTATGATCTTGTTATTCATAATTACATGCCACGTTTAGCCCAGCTGGCCCAGGATCGGATTGAGGCAGCCCGGCACGAAGGAGAATCTGATGAGTGAGCTTGCTGCAGATACATTGCTTCTGCCGCCGGTTAAGGACAAGAAAATCGGCTCCTGGAGCTATGCTTCCGGCAGAATCAGCAGCCTGGAAGTAAATCTTTTCCGGAAAAACGGGCTGGATCGTCTTTATGCTGCTGATAATGAGCAGGATTTGCGCCTCTTAATGCAAGAGCACCATTATCCGCAGGAAGAGTTCAATACAGCACTCAAGCTTGAAAGGATAGAAACTTTCGGACTTTTAGAACAGGTAGCTCCTCAAGACGGCTACCGTGTTGCTCTGATGCTTTTCGCAGACGTGCATAACATCAAATTTATGCTCAAGGAGAATCTCAAGAGAGATAACAGGCGGAGTTTGGACGAAATGTCCCACTTACTGCTGCAGCCATCCCTGGTCGACCCTGCACGGTTGAATGAACTCGTCTGCGGGATCAGAGACAAAAGTGACGGACCCGGATGGGTTATCCCCTTGATAGAAGCCGGAGAAAAAGCTTACAGCGAGTCTTATGAATCAGCGGCGATCGACCGTGCCCTTGATAAAATGGCACACCGCTTAGCGGCGAAAATGGCAGACCGGCTGAATAATGAGTGGTTTATTCGCTATTTTGCCCTGCAGCGGGACCTGATAAATCTGGAGACTCTTTTACGTGTCAGATCTCGTTCGGTTTCAGAAACTGTTTATAAGGATAGTTTGCTGCCATCAGGACTGATCTCCGTAAAGCTTTGGGAGAGCCTTTACGATGCTGAGGATGAAAAAATAAGTATGGCTTTTGCCGGCACTCCATATGAGATATTTGCCGCCTATCCTGAGGAATACAATGAGGGTGGTCTGGCCGCAAATTTCGTCCGTGACCGTGACCGGGTTCTAATTGATCATATTGAAAAAGGCCGTCATGTTTTGTCCGGGCCTGAGCTTGTTTTGTCCTATGTACTGGCACGTGAATATGAGATCAAGAACCTGCGCATTGTGGATGCTGCGATTCGCAACCACCTGAGTCTTGAACAAAGAAACGCGCTACGGCGCGATTTATGGTAAGAAAATAACCGAGAAGGGCAATAAATGAAAAACAAAGTTGGAGTAATCGGTGATTTAGACAGTATTATCGGCTTTCGCGCTCTTGGCATGACTGTGATGGCATGCGAAGAGAAGAATCGAGCTAATGAAATACTGAAGCAGTGGCAGGAAGATTGCTACTCTATTATCTTCATAACTGAACCTCTGGCACGCGAGTTAGGCGAAGAAAACATGGAAGAATGGCGCAATACCTGGCTTCCTTCCCTTGTAATCATTCCTTCCGCCAAAGAGGATCCCTGCTTAGGCCGCGATACCTTGCGCACAGCAGTGCGCAGAGCTACCGGTATTGACCTGCTCAGTCACATATAATTTAAAGGAGTCGTCATGAATAAAGAAGTTCAAGGTGAAATCGTCAAAGTATCAGGACCGCTGGTCATTGCTAAAGGCATGCGGGAAGCTGACATGTTCGATGTTGTTGACGTGTCTGAGCTCAATCTGATCGGCGAGATTATTGAGATGCACGGTGATGAAGCATCCATTCAGGTATACGAAGAAACTGCCGGCCTGGGTCCGGGTGAAATAGTCAAATCCAGAGGAACTCCATTGTCAGTTGAACTGGGTCCCGGTCTGATCGGCGGTATTTTTGACGGTATACAACGTCCCCTGGATGTCCTGGTCGAACTGGAAGGAAGCAATATCAAGCGTGGTTCTTCGGCACCTGCTCTCAAACGTGATACAGTTTGGGAGTTTGAAGCTTTGTGCAAGGCAGGTGACAGGGTTGTCGGCGGTGATGTCATCGGTACCGTACAGGAAGGCAAACTCCTGCAGCACCGCGTCATGGTTCCGCCCAACATGTCCGGCGAGCTGAAATCAATAGAGTCCGGCAAGTTCACAGTAGAAGATACAGTTGCTGTTTTACTGGATGACAAGGGTGAAGAGCATAAGCTCACCATGATGCAGCGTTGGCCGGTACGTATCGGCAGACCTTATAAAGAAAAACTGGCTCCATCTGAACCTTTAATTACAGGTCAGCGTTCGATAGACACATTCTTCCCGGTAGCCAAGGGCGGCACCGCCATGGTTCCCGGACCTTTCGGCAGCGGCAAGACGGTCATTCAGCATCAACTGGCTAAATGGGCGGAAGCTGATGTCGTCGTCTACATCGGCTGCGGTGAACGCGGTAACGAGATGACCGACGTTCTGAACGAGTTCCCTGATTTGCTTGATCCTAAATCCGGAGAGTCTTTGATGGAACGCACGATTCTGATTGCCAACACCTCAGACATGCCGGTAGCGGCTCGTGAAGCTTCAATTTACACAGGAATCACCATTGCCGAGTATTTCCGCGACATGGGACTGTCCGTATCTTTGATGGCTGACTCAACCTCCCGTTGGGCTGAAGCCTTGCGCGAAATGTCAGGCCGTTTGGAAGAAATGCCGGGTGAAGAAGGTTATCCTGCTTATCTGGGCTCACGTCTGGCCAGCTTCTACGAAAGAGCCGGCATGGTTCGCTGCCTTGGCTCTGAAGACCGCACCGGAATTTTGACGGCAATCGGCGCAGTGTCTCCACCCGGTGGCGACTTGTCCGACCCTGTTGCCCAGTCAACCCTGCGTATTGTTCAGGTTTTTTGGAGCCTGGACTCAGACCTGGCCTATCGCAGGCACTTTCCGGCGATCAACTGGTTAACCAGCTATTCTCTGTATCAGGATAAAGTTGACCAGTGGATGAACGAAAGTCTTTCTCCGGATTTCAAAAAGTTGCGCACCGAAGCTGTGGCACTCCTTCAGGATGAATCGGAACTGGAGGAAATTGTACGTCTGGTCGGTCAGGATTCACTGTCTGAATCTGACCAGCTCAAACTTGAGGCTGCGCGCTCACTGCGGGAAGACTTTTTGCATCAGAACTCATTTGACGATGTGGATACCTTTACTTCTTTACATAAGCAATTCAGCATGCTCTCCCTGATTATGAATTTCTATTATGAGGCCAAAGACGCCCTGGGACGTGAGGCTGATTACTCTGAAATTATTAGTTTGCCGGTACGGGATGCGATTGCACGCTTCAAGAATGTACCGGAAAAAGATGTTAAGGCAAATTACGATAAGTTAATGGATCAACTCAGCCATGAGATGTCTGAGTTGATTGCATAGATTAGCGGAGGACTGCATGGCAAGAGAATATCGCACAATCGAAGAAATCGCGGGTCCATTGATGATGGTGCGCGGCGTCGAAAACGTTAAGTATGATGAAATCGGTGAAATAGAATTACCTGACGGTCAGATCAGACTCTGCAAGGTATTGGAAATTGACGGCACGGATGCCCTCGTTCAGCTCTTTGAGAGTTCTATCGGTATCAACATTGAAACTGCCAAAGTCCGCTTTCTGGGACGTGGGCAGGAATTAGCCGTTTCCCCTGATATTCTGGGACGCGTTTTTAATGGCATGGGTGAGCCGATTGATGATGGACCGGACATTATTCCTGTTGACATGCGTGACATCAACGGTACCCCGATCAACCCGGCTTCGCGTGACTATCCGAACGAGTTCATTCAGACCGGGGTTTCAGCGATTGACGGACTGAACACGCTGGTCCGCGGTCAGAAACTGCCGATCTTCTCAGCTTCAGGTTTACCCCACGCACAGCTGGCTGCTCAGATTGCACGTCAGGCACAGGTGCTCAACAGTAAAGAAAACTTTGCCGTCGTCTTCGGAGCTATCGGTATCACTTTTGAAGAGTCGGATTTCTTCATTCGCGATTTCCGCCGTACCGGCGCCATTGACAGGGCTGTTATGTTTATGAATCTGGCTAATGACCCGGCTATCGAGCGTATATCGACTCCGCGTATGGCCTTGTCTGCAGCTGAATATCTGGCATTTGACCTGGATATGCATGTTTTGGTTTTACTGACGGATATTACCTATTATGCTGAAGCACTCCGTGAAATCTCGGCTGCTCGTAAAGAGGTGCCGGGCAGACGTGGCTATCCCGGTTACCTTTATACCGACCTGGCCAGCATGTATGAGCGCGCAGGACGTATCAAGGGCAAGAAGGGCTCGATCACTCTGGTACCCATTCTAACCATGCCGGATGAAGACATTACCCATCCTATTCCTGACCTGACCGGATATATTACTGAAGGACAGATCATCCTTTCCCGTGACCTGCAGAGAAAGGGTCTTAACCCGCCGATCAACGTCCTACCCTCACTGTCACGTCTGAAGGATAAGGGAATCGGCAGAGGCAAAACCAGAGAAGACCACGCCGACGTAATGAACCAGCTTTTTGCCTCTTATTCACGGGGCAAGGATGCGCATGAACTTCAGGTCATCCTGGGTGAGGAGGCTTTGTCCGAGGTCGACCTTATTCACGCGGATTTCTCTGAAGCTTTCGAGACAAAATATGTATCACAGGGCTTTGAGGCTAACCGCAGTATCGAAGAAACCCTTGAACTGGGCTGGGAGCTGTTGTCCATGCTGCCGAAGAATGAACTTAAACGTGTTCACCAGGAATATATTGACCAGTATTACATTGAAAAAGACTAAGACGGCAGTTAGTGTTTCTTAAGCAAAGGGGAAGCCACTATGGCAGTTAAACGTGTTAATCCGAATCGCATGGAATTGCTCCGCCTGAAGCAGCAGCTCCAGGTCGCACGACGTGGCCATAAGCTTATGAAAGATAAGCGCGATGAATTGATGCGCCAGTTTTTGGAGCTGGTGCGTGAGGTTGCGGATTTACGTATAAAAATGGAAAAGCTTTTGAACAAGGCCAATGCTGAGATGGTTCTGGCCAGAGCCAGCATGGGTTCGGAAGTCGTTGAAGCTGCTTTGATGACTGACTCCCCGCCGCTGGAACTGATAATCAGTGAAGAGAACACAATGGGAGTGCGTTCTCCGACTTTCCAAATGCCGGCAGCTGACAAACTGGGCGATAAGGCTACTGATCTTCCTTATGCCATGACATCTGCCACCGGTGAACTGGATCAGGCGGTAGACGCTCTCTATAATGTCTTTCCGGTAATGATGGAGCTGGCTGAACTGGAGCATAAGGCGCTTTTGATGGCGGATGAAATTGAACGCACACGTCGTCGCGTCAACTCACTTGAATATGTCATGATTCCTGATCTTCAGGATACTATCCGTTCAATCACCATGAAGATGGAAGAACATGAACGTGAGAGTCAGACTCGCCTGATGAAGGTAAAAGATCTGATTCTGGAGGCCGAGATAAAGAAGAAGCAAGAGCAAAGTGACCAGCGCAGAGCGCAGAACTTATAAGATCAATCTTGCCCCTGTCCCTAAATTATGCAATAATGTATAAAATATTTCCGAACTCCCTTGAGTGGGATCAATGGAGCGGAAACGAATTAGAGTATGAATTGTTCTAATTAGGGGGAATCTATGTCTTATACACCTGGGGTACACGTGTATTCTGAAATCGGTCCATTGCGACGGGTCATGCTCCACAGGCCCGGCAGAGAACTGGAGAATGTCACTCCGTTAAATATGGAGCGCCTGCTTTTTGATGATATTCCGGAGGCTGTGCTGGCAGCAGAGGAACATGACAAATTCGCTCAGGTTCTTCGCGCTTGCGGCACAGAGGTGATCTACCTTAAAGATGTTTTGGCCGAGCTTTTGGAAGACTCGGAGAGGCGTGAAGATTTTCTCAGAAAGTTTTTACTTGAAGCTGAGGTCTACAGCAAACGTTGTCCTTATTTGCTGGAACATCTGATGTCATATGAAACGAATAAATTGGCAGACACAGTGTTTTCGGGACTGCGGCGTGAAGAGTTGTCTTTGAATACTTTTCATTTGGCAGATAATGATTACGCGGATTTATTTTGGTTTGATCCTATTCCCAATGCTTTTTTCATGCGTGACCCTATGACTGTCATCGCAAACGGGGTGGCCGTGAACTGCATGTGGGCAAAGACACGTAAACGGGAATCGATGATCCTCGAGTATCTGCACAGCTATCATCCTATCTTCGCCTCAACTCCCAAGTATTATAAAAGGACGGAAAATGCCCATATTGAAGGCGGCGATGTTCTTATTCTTTCAGACAAGGTTATTCTTATCGGAGTATCAGAACGTACCGAAGCTACCGGAGCGGAACTTCTCGCCCGCAAGGTAATCAGCGACCCCGATAACACAATCTCCCATGCCCTTGTCTTTATGATTCCGCGTAAACGAGCATTCATGCATCTTGATACAGTATTTACCATGGTTGATCGTGATGTTTTCACCATCCATCCGGAAATACTTCCCACCCTGGAGATTTTTGATATCACGGTGGACCTGTCCGGCAATACTCAGATCAAATCCTATGGCAGCGATGCAAAAAAAGCACTGTCGGAACTTCTGGATCTGCCGGAAGTGGAACTGATTCCTTGCGGGGGTTCCAGCATGATTGATGCCCGGCGTGAACAGTGGGGCGATGGCGCCAACACTCTGACCGTTGCTCCAGGTGAAGTTATCGTCTATGAACGCAACCGCATCACCAACAGACTCTTGCGTGAGGCGGGAGTAAAGGTGCATGAAATCAGTTCTTCAGAGTTGTCTCGTGGCAGGGGCGGTCCTCGCTGTATGTCAATGCCTCTGTGGAGGGATGATCTTTAAAAATATATATACAAATTATATTATTTCTTACTAGAGCGGGTGTCATTTATTCTCCGCTCTTTTTTTATTAAATATTCTTTTAGCAATCTGCCCTAAAGATCTTGCAATAAAGTGGAATCATTTGTATCATTTATGTATTCAAGTTAGTCTCAGCGAGAAAAAAGGAAAGTTGGGTCTTTCATGAAAAAAATTTTCACCGAGGAGAAAAAGGAGGAAAAATCATGAAGAAGCTGAAGAAGCTTGCATTACTAGTTCTGATTATGAGTATGTGTCTGACGCTGATTGTTGCTTGTGATTCAGGCGATAAGGAACAAGGCAACGTTGCAGGAAAGACAATCAAAATCGGCTGGATCGGTTCACTGACAGGAGACCAATCAGTTTTCGGTATCTGTGAACGAGACACAATCCAAATGCTCGTCGACGAAGTCAACAAAGCAGGTGGTATCGACGGAAAACAACTTGAATTCATTCCATACGACACCAGAGGAACCCCGGAAGAAGCCGTAAACGCAGTTAACCGCCTGGTTAACAATGACAAGGTTCTGGTCATTTTAGGGCCCAACTCTTCAGGTCTGGCAATTCCGATTGCCTCTGTCCTGGAAAAAGGAAAAGTTGCTGACATTGCAACTGTAGCCACTAACGAAAAAGTAACAGTAGATAATGGCGTCTTGAAACCCTATAACTTCCGTGTTTGCTTCATCGATCCCTATCAGGGCGGTGTAGCTGCAACCTTCGCATACAAAGAGGAAGGCTTCAAAACCGCAGCAATCCTGTCCGACATCTCGGATGAGTATTCTCAGGGCATGGCCGAATACTTCAAAAAGACTTTTGAAGAGCTCGGCGGTGAAATTGTCGCAGAAGAGGCCTTTAAGACTGGTGACGTGGACTTCCGTCCGCAGCTGACCAAGATCAAAGAGAAAGCACCTGACTGCATATTCCTGCCTTACTTCTACAAAGAAGTTTCGTTGACAGCTCAGCAGGCTGATGAAATCGGCATTGAGACCACCTTCATCGGCGGTGACGGCTGGACATCGGATCAGTTGATGGAAATGGGCGGAGCCTATCTGCAGGGCAGCTTTATTGTCAACCACGTAGACTTTGATGACCCCGAAGTACAGGGTCTGACAAATCAGTTCATGGAGACCTATCCCGGACAGCCGGTTCAGCTTAACACCTTCATGGGTCATGACGCATTTGTAACAGCTAAAGCAGCCATTGAAAAGGTTGCAGCTGAGCAAAGCAAGATCACCTCGGAAGCTGTGGCCAAAGCTTTGGAAGGCATACAGGTTAAGGGAATCACGGGAACGATCCATATCTCCCCGGACGATCACAACCCGATTGGTAAAGAAGCAGCTATTATCACCATCGTGGGCGAAGAGTATAAATTCGTCATGAAATATGCTGCAGACATGAGTAATTAATTGTTAGTCAGAAATAATTTGTGATTCAGGGGAGGGGTATTCTGCCCCTCCCCTTTAATAGGGGGACGTATTATGGATCAATTTCTGCAACAGCTGATCAACGGCGTTTCAATCGGTAGTATTTACGCCTTGATGGCTGTAGGTTACTCGCTCGTCTACAGCATAATGAACTTCAGTAACTTCGCTCATGGCGGTGTCATTATGCTGTCAGCCTATATGGGCTATTTTGCAATTGTTTTACTTAACGTATCTTTTGGCGTTGCCCTGCTTCTTGCAACTCTGGGCGCAACCTTAATAGCGGTTCTGATAGAGCGCGCCGCTTATAGACCATTAAGAAAAAGGAGTGCACCCACTCTCTATTTCATTATTTCCGCCATGGGTATGTCTATATTGTTGGAAAATCTCGTGATAGCAACAATAGGGCCGCAATTTAAGACCTATCCGATTATTTTTGCCGAGTCTACCATTCAGGTGGGAAATCTCAGCATCAGTAAGATGGATATTTTTATGCTGATAATCGCAGCCGTAGCCTTGGTCGGTTTGGTTTTCTTCTTAAACAAAACCAGGACCGGGGTTGCCGTACGTGCTGCTACTTATAATGCCCGTGCCAGTCAATTGATGGGTGTCAATGTCGACAGGATCGTATCAATTGTCTTTGCTCTCGGTGGTGCATTAGCAGGTATAGCCGGTGTCTTCTTCGGCATCAGATACACTGTTTATGCGCAAGCCGGCATAATCACCAACAAGGCATTTGTCGCAGCTGTCTTTGGTGGTTTGGGCAGCCTGCCCGGAGCAATTGTCGGGTCAATTCTATTAGGTATCATTGAAACTTTTGTTGCCGCCTGGAGATCACAGCTCCGGGACCTGACGACATTCGCTATCTTGATCGCAGTTCTGGTTTTCAAGCCTACCGGACTGATGGGCAAGAATACGGAAGACAAGGCATAGGGGGTTAAATATGGAATATTATTTGCAAGTACTAACTCTCGCCGGCATAAACTTAATGGTAGTTATGGGGCTTGGTCTTTTGACCGGCTTCACCGGATTGTTCTCTTTCGGACATGCCGGTTTCATGTGTATCGGAGCTTACACCTCCGCTATCCTGACAGTAACTCTCAAAGTGCCCTTTCCCATTGCCTTGATTGTAGCCGGACTCGCAGCAGGAGCGGTCAGCTTGCTTCTGGGTCGCCTGACTCTCAAGCTGAAAGGTGACTATTTCCTGATCGCAACTTTAGGTTTCGGTGAATCTGTGCGTCTGGTATTCGATAATATCGAGCCCTTGGGCGGTGCCCGCGGATTTTCCGGCATTGCAAAGAATTCGAATTTTATTTCTGTTTGGATTGTTTGTATTGTTGGAATATTTTTCCTGGTACGTTTGATCAATTCCCGTTACGGAAGAAATTTTAAAGCCATCAGAGAAGAAGAACTGGCCTCTTCAACCATCGGCATCGATGTGTTCAAGACCAAGTTGCTTTCTCTTTTCATCAGTGCGATTTATGCCGGTATAGGCGGCTCGCTTTATGCCCACTACATGACCTTTATCAAGCCAACGAACTTTGCATTGATCAAATCAACCGAGTTCACGATCATGGCTATTATCGGAGGTCTCGGGTCTATCACCGGGTCAGATATAGGAGCTTTGCTACTGACTGTCCTGCCTGAATTATTGCGTTTTGTTGCCGACTGGAGAATGGTTATCTATGGAGCTGCAGTGGTCATCCTGATTATTGTTCGTCCTAAGGGAATCGCCGGCGGTAAGGAATTTAAAGATTACTTTTTCGTAGTTTGGATCAGGCGGTCATTCAAAAAACTCTTCGCCAAAAAAGATCCCGGGAATGGAGGTAAGGTATGACAAAAGTATTAGAGATCAATAATCTGACCAAAAAATTCGGCGGTCTTACAGCTGTTGATAATCTTACTTTCCATGTCTGGGAGAAGCAAATTTACGGTTTGATCGGCCCGAACGGAGCCGGTAAAACAACTGTATTTAACATGATTACAGCGGTTTACGCTCCGACATCCGGAGACATAGTTTTTAACGGGGAAAGCCTGCTAAAGAAGTCCTCTTATGAGATTGCTCGAGCCGGTATTACTCGTACTTTCCAAAACATTCGCCTGTTCAAAGAGATGACTGTTTATGAGAATGTGCATACAGCCTGCCACCTGAATACAAAGTATAATATCTGGGACAGCCTTATTCACAATAAAGGCTATAAATCAGGTGAGAAACAGATCAGGCAGGAAGTAGCAGAGTTGCTTGAACGCATGGGTCTCTATGAAAGACGCGATGAGATCGCCATGAACCTGCCCTACGGAGACCAGCGGCGGTTAGAAATAGCGCGTGCGGTTGCTCTTCAACCCAAGCTCTTGCTTCTCGATGAACCTGCTGCGGGTATGAACCCGGATGAAACCAATGAACTGGTGAAAACAATTCGCGGCATTCGTGAGGACTTTGATCTGACGATTCTTCTGATTGAGCACCATATGGATCTTGTTATGAATATCTGCGACCAGATTGTGGTTATCAACTTTGGTAAAGAAATCGCCAAAGGAACTGCACAGGAAGTCCAAAGTCATCCTGAGGTTATTGAGGCTTATCTGGGCAAGAGAGAGGAGGAACTGCCACATGTCGATGCTTAGAGTTAGAGATCTCCATGTTTATTACGGTGGTATTCATGCCCTGCGCGGAGTGAATATCAATGTAAAGGAAGGAGAGATTGTTACAATTATCGGCTCCAACGGTGCAGGCAAATCCACCTTGCTCAATGCCCTGAGCGGAGTAGTCCCATACAAGGACGGCAGCATAGAGTATCAGGGAGAAATCCTTCCGAAACAAGCTGACCGGATTGTTAGAAAAGGTATATCTCAGGTACCTGAGGGCAGAGAAATCTTTGCCAACCTCACAGTGCGCGAGAACCTGATCATGGGTGCTTATCTCAGGCGGGACAAAGCAAAAATCAAAGAAGATATGGAAATGGTTTTTGATATTTTCCCGCGTCTGAAAGAGCGGATAACACAGATTGCCGGAACCCTTTCAGGTGGCGAGCAGCAAATGCTGGCTATGGGACGCGGGCTTATGAGTGATCCCCACCTTGTGATGCTGGATGAACCTTCTTTGGGTCTGGCTCCTCTGCTGGTAGAAACCATATTTGATATTATTCAGGATATTCATGACCTGGGCAAGACGATACTACTGGTAGAACAGAATGCCTACAAGGCTTTAGCTGCAGCAGACTATGCCTATGTTTTGGAACAGGGTGTAATCGTTAAGGAAGATGATGCAGCAGTAATAGCGGCTGATCCAAGTATTCAGGAAGCTTACCTGGGAGTTGCGAAGAGCTAATCCTAAAATATAATTTAACGGGAAGTAGTTTGCTTCCGGAGAGCTGTACGGCAGCTCTCCGGGAATAAACCTGCAGCACACAAGCAAGTTATCCCGGCAGTGTGCACTTAAGCTCGCTTTGTCGGATATTGCATGTTGGTAATCTGCAGTGACGTATACACAAACAATAATAAATAATAATAATAATAATAATAATTAGGAGGTTGGTATGGGTATTTCATTGAAGGGCAGACATTTTCTCACTTTAAAGGATTTTACGCCCGATGAAATTAGATATCTGCTCGATTTGTCAGCAGATCTCAAGCAGAAAAAACGTCTGGGAATTAAAGGGAACTCACTGGAAGGGAAGAACATAGTTCTTTTGTTTGAGAAAACGTCTACCAGAACACGTTGCGCCTTTGAAGTAGGAGCAATGGATGAAGGCGGCGGTGTGACCTTTTTAGGCTCAGCTGACTCGCAAATGGGCAAGAAGGAATCAACTCCTGATACAGCCCGTGTTCTTGGTCGCTTTTTTGATGGTATCGAGTTTAGAGGTTTCAAGCAGGAAACAGTTGAGATGTTGGCCAAATATGCTGGCGTGCCGGTCTGGAACGGTTTAACCGATATGTATCACCCGACCCAGGTTCTGGCAGACATGCTGACAGTGCGTGAATTCGTACCGAAACCATTGAATCAGGTGAAGTTTGTTTATGTCGGAGATGCACGCAATAACATGGGTAATTCACTCATGATCGGTTGTGCAAAACTTGGTCTCGACTTTGTCGCCCTGGCTCCGAAAGAGCTCTGGCCTGAAGAGGGACTGGTCGAAGAAATGAAAGAAGTTGCAGCTGTAACAGGTGGCAGCATCACACTTAGCGATCAACGCGATATCGTTGAAGGTGCAGATGTTCTTTACACTGATGTCTGGGTTTCCATGGGTGAGGAAGCTTTCTTCGCTGAACGGATAGCACAACTAAAGGATTATCAGGTCAATGCCGACCTTATGGCCCGCACCAAGAATAAAGACGCAATCTTCCTGCATTGTCTGCCTGCCTATCACGATCTGAACACAATTACCGGCAGTCAGGTCTACGAAGAGTTTGGTCTGGATTCCATGGAAGTGTCGGACGAAGTCTTCGAAGGGCCTCAATCCCGTGTCTTTGATCAGGCAGAAAACAGACTTCACACAATTAAGGCTGTAATGGTCGCTACGATAGGACGCTAAATGACTTATCATAAGCTTCCGCTTTCTGGATAAGTACAGAGATAATCATTAGAATATAATGTAAATAAACATTATTAAGGAGAATAAAAAAGATGACACAAAAAAGGATTGTTGTTGCGCTTGGTGGTAACGCGTTAGGCAACTCAGCAGAAGAACAAAAGGAACTGGTGCGTCAAACGGCAGTTCCGATCGTAGACCTGGTTATGGAAGGCCATGAAGTGGTCATAGCCCACGGTAATGGACCCCAGGTCGGCATGATAAATCTTGCATTTGACAGTGGTGATAC
>JAAYEX010000196.1 GCA_012728535.1 Clostridiaceae bacterium
ATGTAGATTTATGTCTTCCATGGGGATAATCTGAGCATAGCCACCACCTGCAGCACCGCCCTTTATTCCGAATACAGGTCCCATAGAAGGCTCACGAGTTGCGCACATGCTTCTTTTTTCAAGCCTGCTCAAGGCATCTGCCAGCCCTATTGTAACCGTTGTCTTACCCTCGCCGGCAGGGGTTGGGGTAATGGCAGTTGTTAGTATCAATTTCCCTCTTCGGGGAGGTTTGTCATTTTTTAGACTTTGCAGGTCTACCTTTGCTTTGTACTTTCCGTAATGAATCAGATTATCATCATCAAGACCAATTTTTTCAGCAATCTCTGAAATAGGACGTATCTCAGTTTCCTGAGCGATTTGAATATCGGTTTTAAAAGACATATAGACCCCTTTCTAAAAAAGCACTATTTAATATTACAGGTATTATACAGTAACAACTATTTTTAAGGGAGTTTTTACGGATGTCTGTCAGTAGGTTTTGGAATCTGTGTCAACCAAGCCTCTTTCAAGTCCTTCAACATCGGTAAGCCAAATCACCCGGCCGCTGACTTTGACTAAACCGTCTTTTTCCATACTGATAAGTTCGCGGGAAAAAGAGGGACGAGGCATCGCCAACAGCCTGGAAACGACTTCTTTGGACACTGGCAATTCAACCGCATGAGTTGAGACAACCTGAGATGAAGTGTCCAATGTTTCACCTTCATTTTCCAACTGATCATAAAGCAGATTTAAGAGGAAGGTTGAAATCTTTTGACGCAAACTCTTCTGAGACAGGAGATTTATTCTCCTCTCATGCAAACGAATGGTGTCTGATAATATTTGCAAATAATTGTGGAGCAGTTTGGGGCTGCGGGAGATAAGGTTAAGAAGATTATCTCTGGACACTAGAACTACTCTGCAAGTAGAAACTGCTTCCATCGTCGTATCAAAATATTTTCTTGAACCAAAAATATATCGCACTCCGAATACATCTAGCGGC
The DNA here is from genome assembly GCA_012728535.1 of Clostridiaceae bacterium. GTDB lineage: Bacteria > Bacillota > Clostridia > Saccharofermentanales > DTU023 > DTU032. Next base: position 980 of record JAAYEX010000196.1, read on the forward strand.
CCCAACAAATCCAAAGTTACAAATTCTCCATTACTGGAGTACTTCTGCATTGCCACCTGCCCATCTACAATCACATAAACTCCGGGACAAACATCACCTTCATTTATAATAATTTCACCCTTCCAGAAAGTGCGAATATTTGAGCTCTCGCAATAATCATGATAAAGCTCATGGGTCAAACCCCGAAAAAGTTGGGTACTACCAAGTACTTCACATATTTTTTTCATTTTCACCTCAGCAGATTGTCTTTATCAGGTTAGAGTGCGTCTATAAAAATATGATCATTTACTAGCATAACAAATGTTACAGATAATGCAAAGATTAAATTTTAAAACGGCACATAGCTTCAAAATATTTTCGCTGAAAGAAATAAAATATTTTTGAAGGCGAACTTGCCTTAAAACTCTTCTGAAGGCTATAATGCTGACACGCGGACATGGTGGAATTGGCAGACACGCTGGATTTAGGTTCCAGTGCGAAAGCATGCAGGTTCGACTCCTGTTGTCCGCACCAATTCTTTGAAGGTCCGCTCCAAGAGGGCGGACCTTTTTGTCTCTCTATTTCTATGATGGCCGGTATCTAGAATTCACATTTCTCTGAATATGAAAATATCAAATCCCTGAATGGGATTGCCACAAATCTCTGAATGATATTGCGTTATTTCTCTGCATGCGATAAGCTTTCGGGGAGAGAGTCTCCAGTGGCGATGGAAGGCAGGGAGTCAAATGTATTATCGACCGCGAGTGGTAGATAGCATTTTGGAGGACAGATTAGATTCCAAGGGTGCTGTGCTTATCGAAGGGGCAAAATGGTGTGGCAAGACGACAACGGCTTCCCAAATTGCGCGAAGCCGTATCCACATGCAGGATCCAGCTATGAAACAGCAAAATTTGCGAATGGCGGAACTGCACCCTCAATTGTTGCTCGAAGGAAATACGCCAAGACTTATTGATGAATGGCAGTTAGCACCCCAACTTTGGGATGCTGTCCGTTTTGAAGTGGATAGGCGTGGAGCCTTTGGGCAGTTTATTTTGACAGGCTCTTCAACGCCTGTAGAATCAGAGCTTATTTCACATAGTGGAACGGGACGCATTGCCAGACTATTGATGCGCCCAATGAGTTTATATGAATCCGATGAATCCAATGGAAAGATATCGTTGAAGTCCTTGTTTGAGAGCGAAGAGATCGCTTGCACAAGCGATAGAACCATTCTAGACTATGCTTTTTTTATTTGCCGTGGGGGATGGCCCTTGTCGTTGGGGCAAAAGGAATCGGTCGCATTAAGGCAAGCCATTGATTATGTTGACTCAATAGTGGAATCGGATATTTCCCTGGGGGAGGGGATTCCTAGAGACCCTACCCGGATGCGTGCTTTCATGCGCTCTTATGCCAGGCACGTGTCGACAAGGGCAAAGACGACTACAATTCAAAATGATATCTTGGCGAGTTTGTCCACAATGGATATCAATACCCTAGACCGTTATCTGAACGACTTAAGACGAATTTTCGTGGTGGAAGAAATGGAAGCCTGGAATCCCAAGCTTCGTTCGAAAACGGCTGTACGAACTTCTGTAACCCGGCATTTCGTTGATCCTTCGATTGCGGCCGCATCTTTGAGAGTCGGTCCACAAGACCTGCTCTCTGATTTAAAAACCATGGGATTGTATTTCGAGTCGCTTGTTATCCGTGACCTTCGTGTGTATACAGCTCTTATGGAAGGTAATATTTACCATTACCGAGATGCATCAGGCTTGGAAAGTGATGCAGTCATTCATCTTCACGATGGACGCTACGCTCTTGTCGAGGTAAAAATGGCCGACTCGGAATCAGATTTAGCAGCTCAAAATTTGCTGAAACTAAAAAACCGAATCGATATAGATCAAATGAAAGAACCTTCATTCATGGCAATCATTACGGCAGGGGAATATGGCTACCGAAGGCATGACGGTATATACGTTGTCCCCCTGGCCTGCCTTGGGCCTTAACCAATACAAAGCGACGAAATGCTGAAGAGAGAAATGATAGCGAAGGGGTATGTATTGCATCAGGAGAGACCTAAGCTTTATTCACCTTGTATTTTGTCACATAAAGCGCAATGGTTAATAAAATTAATGTAAGTAAAGTGTAGTCGTATCTAGTTCCTTGCATGAAATGCCCGGGCCTAAGCAATATGATAGTGCCGCAAAAGAAGACTGTAATAGAAAGTGTAAAATCAGCCAGAATAGAAACAACTAGAAAAATCGTAGATTTTTCTTTACTTTTCTTATCCTTGACTTGTTGAACGATGGCCAGAATCTGAGCAACTAAAGCAAATACAAAAAAAATAATCAGCTGCTCCAAACTGAGGGTTTTTGCAGGTGGAAGATAATACATTATTACTAATACAACAATGGCTAGAATCACTACAGCAATTCTAGCGTTATGCAAGCTAAGATATTTCTTCACTTTTCCATCTCCATGAATATCGGTTTTGTCGGAGTAGGTTTATTATGGGTGAATCTGTTTACTATGACGCTGATAATTTAGCTGCCTGCACCAAAAACTACGATTGGCTCTATATAGTAAAACATTGATAGTGTTACTACTGATCCGAAGTATAGACTAATTAAATCGGACAATTTGTACTCAGTACGTTTACTTGAGAGAAAACCTGAAGTATAGTTTACAACAAATCCGAATAGCAATATAGCTGACAATTCTATCACCCCTCGTTTGGTAAACAGCATTACAAAAGAATAGCCGAGAGATCCTATTATCAAAAAAACTATCATTATTATTTTTTTATTAGCTATCTCTTTCATTTTATTTTCTCCTAACCCATGTTCCAACAGCTACTACTTAGGAGCATCTTGAATGGAACAATCACCCTATTAACAACATAGCACGCAAAACAATGGAAAACAAACTGAAAATATATGCATATTGCACATAGCTGCGGCAATTGGTGCCAGGCACGATTTGATGCAGATGTTATTTCTTACATAAAGAAACAGCTCCGGAGATCCGGAGCTGTAACAATTTAAGATCTTTGGTCTATGGCATTATGTCAGCGGTCGTGGCAGGCGTTTGCTGAGGGACAGCCACCACACTTTCCACCGCAGGGGGATTTCCCCTTTTTCTTATCCCTGACCATCCCGATAATGACCAGTGATACAATCACTATAAGTACAGCACTGACTATGATCGTTCCGATATTTGCAGCAATCCATGATAGCATTTCAGCTTCTTCCTTTCGTATTCAATTACCTGCTGACATCAACAACTGTGGTCAGCTTGGTGGTCTCCTTATAGGGCTTAAACAGCATATAGATGATACCTATCAAGACCGCAATAGCGAAGACAAGACCGACTACATTCAAATTGCCGGTTAAAAGCCCGCCGAACTGATTTATCATCAGTGCTACAGCATAAGCAAATCCGGTCTGGTATCCGATGGCAAACCAGGTCCACCTAGTGTTGTTCATCTCTCTCCTGATTGCACCGACTGCGGCGAAGCAGGGAGCACACAGCAGGTTGAACACCAGGAAAGAATAGGCGGTGACGCCGGTAAACACGGTACTAAGTGTTGTGTATACATTGCCGGAGGCACCGTAGAGGATACCCATGGTACCGACAATATTTTCCTTAGCAATGAGCCCGGTAATGGAGGCTACTGCGGCTTCCCAGGTTCCCCAGCCAAGTGGTTTGAAAACCCAGGCGATTGCTCCTCCGATAGTCGCAAGGATTGAGTGACTGATTTCACTTTCGTCCAGCATACGGAATGTTCCGTCCACTACGCCGAAGTAAGAAGTGAACCACACGGCAATTGCTGACAAAAGAATGATAGTTCCGGCTTTCTTAATGAAGGACCAGCCACGCTCCCACATTGAGCGGAGAACATTTTTCAGTGTAGGCCAGTGGTAGGTCGGCAGCTCCATAACAAAAGGAGCGGGATCACCGGAGAACATCCTTGTTTTCTTCAAGATAATTCCCGAGATGATGACAGAGGCCATACCAATGAAGTAAGCAGAAGTTGCTACCCAGGCGCTACCTCCGAAGAGTGCACCTGCCACCATGCCGATAAAGGGAATTTTGGCGGAGCAGGGGATGAAAGATGTGGTAATGATGGTCATGCGTCGATCACGCTCGTTCTCGATTGTGCGTGATGCCATGATCCCCGGAATACTACAGCCGGTACCGATCAGCATGGGAATAAAGCTCTTGCCGGACAGACCGAATTTACGGAATACACGGTCTAAGATAAAAGCAATACGGGACATGTAACCGCAGGCTTCCAGGAAAGCCAACATAAGGAAGAGTACCAGCATTTGTGGCACGAAGCCAAGTACTGCACCTACTCCGGCGACAATACCGTCATTGATCAGGCCGGCCAGCCATGGAGCGGCATTGATGGCATCCAATCCTTTTCCAACTAGGACGGGGATGCCGGGCACCCAGACGCCGTAAGCAGACGGGTCAGGTTCTTCACCATAAGTATCCAGGGTTTCCAGGGCGGTATTATAATCTGCAATTGTAGCCGTTTCGTATTCTACAGCCAAGGTTTCTTCGTCCTCGACAGCATATTGGAAGCTAGCTACCGGGGCCGTACCATGTTCTTCAACATATGCGTCGTATCCATCAACGATGAGTGAGGCCTCACCGTATTCTTCCGCCACTTCTTCGTATACAGAACTTCCAATACCCAACAGGTGCCAGCCGTCACCGAAAAGGGCATCATTGGCCCAGTCTGTGGCTGCCAGGCCTACTGTCACCATGGAGATATAATAAACAAGGAACATAACCACAGCAAAGATAGGCA
>JAAYEX010000197.1 GCA_012728535.1 Clostridiaceae bacterium
CAAAGTCGTGCAAGCCCAGATAATAAGCTGCTGTGTCCACCAGAGCTCCCATTGGTGTCAGCCCGATGATCTCGCTGCCAAGAACCGGGACGCCATAACGTTTGGCTTCCATTTTCACCGTCTCAAAAACCCGGTAAATAGGGTTTTTGGTGTAATCGGTGATATTCATAGTGACCTGGACTATGCCTTTTTCCTTGAGCTCAACACCGCCGGCTTTTATGTATTGGAAGCCGCCGCCGGATTGCCGGATCGACCGGGCGATTGCATTGGCTATATCGATGCTGTCTGTGCCGAGGTCGATGTTGTAAGCTATCAGGGGCATGCGGGCGCCAACTGCTGTAACACCGGCAGTTGCGTGGATTTCCCGTTTGCCGAAGTCGGGTTCCCAGTTATCTTGCTTAAGCTTTTCAGCCATGCCTTCGAATTGGCCCTTACGGATTGTCACCAGGTTTTTGCGCTCGGGACGGCTGGCGGCCTCTTCGTAAAGGAAAACAGGAACAGCGCAGCGCTCATAGATGGCTTGCCCCATCTCTTTGGCCAGTTCAACCGTCTCTGCCATGGTCATATTGCGGATCGGTATAAAAGGCACAACATCGGTTGCACCCATACGCAGATGCTCCCCTTCGTGTTGATTCAAGTCGATAAGTTCGGTCGCTACAGCAATGGAATCAAGTACAGCGTTCTTAACTGCCTGCGGTTCACCCAATACTGTTACAACCAGACGGTTGTAATCGGGATCAGGCTCATAATTTACCAGTTTAACGTCCTGTCTGTCCTTTAGGGGAGCGACAATTTTTTCGATCTTTTCCGGATCGCGACCTTCGCTGAAATTTGGAACACACTCAACTATTTTTACATCTGAAGTCATTTTTTTCTCCTGTTTACTTTTTTAAAAGATCTTCTATTAACTGATCATCAACCAGATAAGGCAGGGTCAGTTGATCACGGCCTCCCGTTTTCTGATTATATTCCATCACAGTGGTCAGGGCATTTTCATTGCGGGCCCAGGCGCGACGGGCTACGCCGCCCATCACATCCCAGGCTACTGCATTTATGAGTATCTCGTCGATACGTTTGGAACCGTCCAGCACACAACCATAACCCCCGTTGACGGCCTTGCCGATACCGACGCCGCCTCCGTTATGCAGGGCACAAAGACTCATGCCGCGGGCTGCATTGCCGGCAAAGATGGAAGTTGCCATGTCTGCCATGATGTTGCTGCCGTCACGGATATTGGAGGTTTCCCGGAAGGGAGAGTCGGTGCCGCCGGTATCGTGATGGTCACGACCGATCATGACCGGGCCGATCTCACCCTTGCGTATCATTTCATTGAATTTAAGCGCTATCTGGGTTCTGCCTTCAGCATCACTGTAGAGAATACGGGCCTTGCTGCCGACAACAAGCTTGTTTTTTTCCGCATCACGGATCCAATTATAGTTATCTCTGTCCTGATAACGTCGTTCGGGGTCAATACAGGACATGGCTGCCGCATCTGTTGCGTGCAAGTCTTCATCCCTGCCTGAGAGACAGACCCAGCGGAAGGGTCCGTAGCCAAAGTCAAACAGCAAGGGTCCCATAATATCCTCAACATAAGAGGGGAAAGTAAAGCCTTCACGGTCATCTACTCCGTTACGGGAAATTTCTGTCACCCCGGCATCAAAAACCGCTTTCATGAATGAGTTGCCGTAGTCAAAAAAGTAAGTGCCCCTGTCATGTAGAGTTTTGATGGCTTCATAATGCTTGCGTAAAGACTTATCCACACAGTCCCTGAAATGTTCGGGATCATCAGACAGCATTTTGGTCCGTTCCTCAAAAGAAAGGCCCTGAGGGCAGTAACCGCCGGTATATGGCTCATGGCAGGAAGTCTGATCTGACAAGAGGTCTATAGTGATTTCATGATCAACTGCATACTCCAACAGGTCGACAATGTTTCCGTGGTAAGCGATAGCCCCGGCTTCTTTTCTATCCATCATCTCCTGAGCCAGAATAAAGGCTGTCCGCGGAGAATCGCTGATGTGGCTGACCCAACCCTGTTCGCTTCTGGTTTCAATGCGGGAGTAGTCGACCTCTGCAATAATGCTGGCTCCACCCGCAATCATACAGGCTTTACCCTGAGCGCCGGACATGCCGCCGAGGCCGGAACTGACAAAAAGATGACCTGCCAGATCCCCGTCGTTGGGAATTCCCAGCTCACGCCTGCCTGCATTCAATAAAGTGTTATAGGTACCGTGGACAATGCCCTGAGGTCCGATATACATCCAGCCTCCTGCGGTCATCTGACCGTAGTTGGCAACACCCAGGGCCTGAGCGCGGTTGAAGTTTTCCAAATCGTCATACTGACCGATCATCAGACCGTTTGTCAAAATAACCCGCGGAGCGCTTACCTGGCTGTGGAAGAGTCCGACCGGATGACCGGAATAAAGCACCAGTGTCTGCATGTCAGTCAGCTCTTCGAGATATTTCTTGATTAAGCGGTACTGCATCCAGTTTTGACAGACAGAACCTGTTTCACCATAGGTAACCAGTTCATAAGGGTAAAGAGCAACGTCGAAGTCAAGATTGTTGTCAATCATAACTTGAAAAGCTTTGCCCTCTATGCAATTGCCTTTGTAGTCATCAATTGCCTTACCATAGATTTTTCCCTGAGGCCGGTAGCGATAGCCGTAGATTTTCCCATGCTCTTTCAGCTCCTGCAAAAATTCGGCTGCCATTTCTGCATGATACTGTTCGGGAATGTAACGCAGGGCATTTCTTATGGCCAATTTTCTGTCGCTATCATTCAGGTCGGCCTTGCGCTTCGGCGCCCGCCTGATTCCGGGTTCAAACTCGGGATAAGGCGGCAGTTCATCATCCAAGCGGATAGTCATACAAGCTTCGATATCTTTATTTTCCAGCATTTTCACACCCTCCGGATTTAATGCGATTTTCAATCGTAATCGTAGTTTTAACAAGTGAATATTACCTTATATATAGTAACATCTTCGCCGGATAATCAGACAGTGTTTTACGGTAACTAAAACCACTTCTATCAAAGCAAGTTGCATTTGTGAACAATTCGCATTAATATCAAGTAATATAGGAAAAACAAACTCAAACAAGCAAATGAAATGAACTTTTCTAGATAAGAGAGATACGATGAAAGATATTTTTACTTCTTTAAAAAACTCACTGGATCAGGGTGAGAGTACGGTTTTGGCTACAGTGACTTACAGTTCGGGTGCGACTCCGCGCGGAGCCGGTGCACGTATGCTGGTCGGCAAAGATGGACGGCTGGCCGGAACAGTCGGTGGTGGCGCAGTTGAGTACCGGTCGATCCAGTATTCCCAGGAAGTTCTGAAGGAAAAGCAATCACGGACCCACAATTTCCATCTAACCAAGAATGATATTGAAGATATCGGTATGATTTGCGGTGGCGATGCCACAGTAAATTTCCTCCACCTGGATGCCGGCAACCCTTCTCTGCGGGAACTGGTTGATGTGGCATTGGAAAAAATAAAGGATCACAGCTATGCCTGGCTTATTACGGACTTAAGCGAAAGTGATTCGCTGGGATTGGCGCTTTATGCGCCGGCTGAGAAAAACAGCAATCAGCAAGTGGATATCTTTCTTGGTTATCCCTCTGATCATATAGTGACCCAGGCCCTACTTGCCGACCCCGGACAAATCTACCATCGGGCAGAAGAAATCGAAGTGGAAGGGCACAATCTTTTTGTAGAGGAGCTGGTCATTCCGGGTTTTGTTTATATTTTCGGGGGCGGCCATGTCGGCCAGGCTCTGGTCCCGGCGCTGGCAGCGGTGGATTTCGCTCCGGTAGTTCTGGATGACCGCGAGGAATTTGTTAACCCCGACCTGTTTCCCTCGGCTTTCGATGTCCTCTTAGCCGATCTTGACAATATAGCGGAGACAATTACTATTACTGACCGGGACTATGTCTGCGTCATGACACGCGGCCATACAAATGATCTCGAAGTTCAGGCCCAGGTCCTGAAGACTCCTGCACGCTACATCGGCGTTATCGGCAGTAAGAAAAAGACGAAGACAGTGCATAACCGCCTCATAAGCCGTGGTTTCACCGAGGAGGAACTGGCACGGATCACAGCCCCCATCGGACTCAATATTGGCGGGAAAACACCGTCAGAGATCGCTGTCAGCATTACAGCCCAGCTGATACAGCATCGCTCTGCTGATTACAAACAGGGAAACTGAGAGCATGCTTAAGAAGCGATTGAATTTATTCAGCTCTCAAAAGGAAGCTTTGTCAAAGCTGGAAGATATGCTTTTTCAGCATTCGACACGGAATACCCTCATTCTTTCCGGAGAAAGCGGCTCGGGTAAGTCGACAGTTGTTCAGGAATTTCTGAGCGACTTTCAGGGCCCCATCCGTGGTTACACCACGGTCCGTCATCGCAGCAGCGGAAAGGACATGGTTGCTTTCCAGCATATTCTGCTGCCGGTGTCGGCAAGTCCTGAGCAATTGACGTTGGAATATCCGGACAGGCTTCCTGCTGATATTGACTATTTTTTGTACAGAGATGAAGATAAACTCGATTTTGACCGCAGTGCTTTTCTCAGACTGGCGGAGTATATGTCGCCGGAACAAACTTATCAGTATGAAGCCCCGGAATTGATGCTTTGGGATGAAGTGGGCGGCGAAGAGCTATTAATAGATAGTTTTTTTGAGACCTTATGCTATTGGCTTGACCAGGATGACAA
>JAAYEX010000198.1 GCA_012728535.1 Clostridiaceae bacterium
GGATAAAGGTATCACCATTATTTACATTTCCCACCGTCTTGATGAGGTTTTCGAGCTCTGTGATAATGTCACCGTTCTGCGAGATGGTATGCATATTGATACTCTGCCTGTTGCCGACGTTAGCAAGCAGCAACTGGTTGAAATGATGGTAGGCCGGGAAATGGGTCTGGAATATCCCAAGGAGACGGCTCCTATTGGCGATACTGTCCTTGAGGTCAAGAACCTCAAACGTGGCAATGTCCTCAAAGATATCAGCTTTAAGGTCAAATCCGGTGAAGTTTTCGGCATATCCGGTTTGGTCGGCGCAGGCCGCACCGAGCTGGCAAGAGCTATCCTTGGTATTGACAGCATCGATTCCGGAGAGATTTATGTCCGGGGAGAAAAAATCAATTACCATTCTTTTAAAAATGCTATCAATGAAGGAATGGGCCTTATCCCCGAAGATCGCAAACTTCAAGGAATTGTTCAAGTCATGTCGGTTAAGAAAAATACCGTTCTGGCTAATCTGGATCGGGTTAGTCGGCGTGGCGTGATAAATGCTAAGCTAGAGGAACAATATAGCAAGGAATACGTGGATAAACTCAGAGTATCCACACCATCAATGGATACCGAGGTACAGTATTTGTCCGGCGGTAATCAACAAAAGGTGGTTATCGCAAAATGGTTGTTCCGGGAATCAGAGATACTCTTCCTTGACGAGCCCACCCGTGGCATTGATGTCGGAGCAAAGGTAGAGATTTATCGACTGATCAATGAGATGGTAAATGAAGGTAAAACAGTCATCATGATATCCTCAGAAATGCAGGAGTTAATCGGCATGTGTGATCGCATTGTGGTTATGCATGAGGGTAAAAAGATGGGTGAGATGGATAGAGATGAGGTCACACAGGAGAAAATCATGGCGCTCTGCGTCTGATTTATAATCTCATAAGGTGGAGCCCCTGAGACACAGGACTGACACCGGACAAAAGAGAATCATGGCGCTTTGCGTCTGATTTATAATTTCAACAGACGGAATCTCTGATTGATCCCGCCTGTTGGATCAAAATTCTAGGAGGAATAAGAATGAAAAAATTACTCGCAATACTGCTGGCAATGGCTATGGTTTTTTCTCTGGTTGCTTGCGCACCTGATAAGAAGCCTGAGACCCCAACTGATGCAGCACCTACAGATGCAGCACCTACAGATGCAGACCCTACAGATGCAGAACCTACAGATCCACCGAAGCCTGATGTAGCCATGAGCATTGTGCCTGCTTCGGTTGTACTCTCTGATTCCAAAGCTTTGCAGGGTAAGAAAATTGGTAACTCTATCTGCTATAAGGGCGATGAATGGTGCTATCAACTGTCTCTTGCTATGGAGACTCTGGGAAAATACTACGGTGCAGATATCGTTGTTGAAGACGGAGATTTGAATGATGAAACCCAGACCAAGCAGATTGAGAATATGCTTGCTGCCGGTGTTGATATCATCATGATTGACCCCACCACTCCTGATGGCACTCATGAAGCTTTGATGAAGGCTGTCGATGCTGATATTCCGATTATTATCTATGATGGATACTGGAATGCCGGCGAAGAAAACGCAGTTACCACTGTTACCTGGGATCAGGAACTCACAGGTACACTGATTGGTCAATACTTTGTACAACACCTGAAAGATACTGGTCAGGATAGTGTAAAGATCGTTGAATTAACCAACGCTGTTTCCACCCACTGCCAGGAGCGTTTCGTTGGCCTGCATAAGGTCTTTGAAGAAGCTGCAAAAGAAGGCATAGAGATTGAAATACTGAACAAATATGACTCTCAGGGCAACCGTGAGATGGCATACAATGCTATCGCTGCAGTTGTTGAACCATATGACTACATCATTTCCGACGTTGACAACGGTGCTTTCGGTGCGGTTTCTGCTCTGCAGGCTGCCGGCAACACCAAAGTTCAAGTTCTGAGCATGGGTGCATATGGCGAAGAGCCTTTCACCGCTTTGTACAACAATGATGCCAACTACATGGCTTGCTTGAACGTTGATCCTTGGATCCTTGCACAATTCATCTTTGACGGTGCTATAGATTATTTCGAAGGCAACGAAGTTCCCACCAAGACAAACATTGCTCTGTTTGTAGTTGATAGCGATAATGTTACCGACTTCTGGAGCTTTGACTAATCTGAAATCACAAGCTGGATAAGATGGAGGCTTAGTGCCTCCTAAGCTGATGATCAGCCTCCTGTTTTTTAAAAGACAGGAGGCTGTTTTTTATCTGACAGCTTTTAACAAACTATATAGAAGTTTATATTTTTCATATCTTTCAGTATAGTATTTGCTATTCTTTTCATTGGGGAAATAGTAAGTTTTGACCTGATTAAGTTTATTGGCAGCTTCATGAACAGATGGGTAGTAGCCTGCTGCAACTCCCGCTAAAATCGCTGTACCAAGTGTACCTGCCTCTTCATAGTTCATAGCAGTGATTGTCTTGCCGAAGATATCAGCTCTGATCTGAAGCCACTCAGGCGATCTGGAGCCACCGCCAACAGTTCGCAATTCGCTGATTAAAATATCGTTACTCTCAAGCGCCTCAATGTTGCGTTTCATTTCAAATGCTTCACCTTCCATACACGCTTTATAGATTTCGCCTCTTTCCGTATTCAAGCCCAGGTTAACGA
>JAAYEX010000199.1 GCA_012728535.1 Clostridiaceae bacterium
ATTGCCGGAGCTCTTGCAGAGTTTGCCGGAAAAGCCTGTCGCGTCGGCCATATGGGCAATATTGACTTTGATCTCTTAATTAGCGTTATCGCTTCGATGGAGAATACTCTGCGGGCCTCCGGTGTCAATGTTGAAGTCGGCCGCAGTGTCGCAGCATTTACGCAAGCTTTAGAAGAATAGTTGAAATTCTACTTATTAGGTAGTCATTTTAAAAGGCGGGGTGAGCTCATCCCGCCTTTTCTTTCATGTGGTTTTCCGATAAAGAGCCCGACTCTTACTCTTTAAACAGCTCTTTCGAGAGATTGTAGAGGAGCTCTACGCCAATGCCGCTGGCACCCTTGGGTTTACGGTCACTTGCAGATTCTGAGTAGGCAGTTCCGGCGATATCAAGATGCAGGAAGGGAGTGTTGCCGGTAAAGGCACGTACGAAATGGCCGGCTGTGATCGTTCCGGCTCCGACGCCTCCTGAAGTGTTTCTGATATCTGCGCGATCACTCTTATTTTGTTCAGCATATTCCTCATGGAAAGGCAGGCGCCAGACCAGATCGCCTGATGTGCCGGTAGCTTTTTCCAATGCTGACCAGAGTTGTTCATCATCTGCCAGGGCAGCTGTCATCAGATTGCCCAGAGCCACAACGACTGCTCCTGTCAGCGTAGCAATATCAACAATATAGTCGACTTTCTCCTTCTGCCAGGCATAGGTGACGGCGTCAGCCAGTGTCAGGCGGCCTTCAGCATCGGTAGAAAAAATCTCTATAGTTTTTCCAAGCATGGAACCGATGATATCTCCGTTGCGATAAGCGTGTCCGGAAATCATGTTTTCACAGGCTGCAACGATAACAGTGACGTTAACTTCCGCTTTGGTCTCAGCCAGAGCGCGAATGGCAGGGATAACTGCGGCTGAACCTGCCATATCCCCGAACATGCTGTACATGCCCTGGGTGGTTTTTATGCCGTAGCCACCGCTGTCGTACATCATACCCTTACCCACCAGGGCCAGTGTCTTATCGCTATCCGGCTTGCCTCGGTAACGCATCACGATCAGGCGCGGCTCTTCATCTGATCCTTTGGCAACATTGAGGAAGGCTTCCATGCCCAGTTCTCTGATCCCGTCAGGCTCGAAGATTTCAACTTCGATACCGCTTTGCTCGCCGACCAGGTGGGCAACAGCTGCAAGTTCAGTCGGAGTCATGACATTGGCCCGCTCGTTTACCAGTTCTCTTCCCAGGTAAACGGATGAACTAAGGGCCATAAGTTCGGTAAGCATGTCATCCGACAAGTCGCTTTCCTGAATCAGGGCCATGTTCTTCAAGGTCTTTTCAGACTCGCCGTCGGCAAGTTTCAGTTCACCAGCTGCTGCCAGCAGGCGGGCTGCCAAAGAAGCGGGAGCTTATGTGGATTCAGCAGCTTCCTTGTCCTCTTTATTGTCAGATTTTTGGTCCTTATCCGGCTTGAATCCGCTGGTCGAGTGGGGATTATAGGCGGGCAGGGCCAGGAGAAATGCTTTAAGGCTCTGCATCTTTTGCTCATCACTCAATTCCGTCAAAAAGGAGAACTGTAAATCAGCCGCTGAGTTTTTTAAGAAGGCCGAAGCCAACGAATTAAATGTTTTTTGCAATTTGCGATTGGACCTGTCATCCGGGTCCAGGCGCAACAAATACAGGTCTCCGCCTGCGGCCAGGGCCTGACGATACAGCTGCAGGCTTTCTTTTTTAGTAAAAAGCTCGCTGTCATAGTCTGCTTTTTCCTTAATTTCCGCTGCTACCTTATCCAGTTCGCTCAGTTCGGAAAAAATAACTACCAGACTTTGAGCTTGATCGATTTCTTTTTTTGAAAATATGTGCATATATTCCTCCCTATTAGCTTTGTTCTACTTCTTCTCTGCTGACGTC
>JAAYEX010000200.1 GCA_012728535.1 Clostridiaceae bacterium
GTGTCGCTGAAATAACCGAAGAAATCTCTGAGCTTAGAAGTCTTGAAGGCAGTAAGACCTTAATGCCTGACATTGAATAAGACATGGAGCAGAGTACTTATTCGACTCTAATATAAAAGGAGTTCGGCGGCTGCCGGACTCCTTTTTCACGGAAAATATCCCCGAAAGATAGTATATGTTACTGCGTTATCAGATGCAGGATAATTGCTGCCAGAGCAAGTACGGCAACTGTTCGATGCACGTAGAACCAGGCAGACCTTTTCTTCTTTTTGTAATAATGACCGTATACTCCAAGCAAAACATTAAGAATCAGTAGTGAAGCTGCTAACAAACCTGTCCTTGATACCCAGCGGTATTGAACTTGAATGACCAGGTGAGTGATCAGCATTATGGTCGCAAACAATCCGTAAAAGCGGTGATATTTGACTATTACCTGCTGGACTTTTATGTAGGCTTTTTTTAAAACGGAACTGTCGTTCAGGCTTTTAACCCATTTACGGTAAATAACTTTCACCGGGTAATTTAACAGTGTTAAGGTGAGGCCTGCCATTATCAGCCAACCAAATAAACTTCCGTAATTTCCCATAAATTTATCCTCTCACTTCATCTGTTTAAGGTGATTAAGCGTTGAACAGTATGTTTTCAGTCTATAGCCCTGATGACTGTCTGATAGTAACGATTAGCACCACAGAATGTAATCTTAGAGCCGATGTTTTATACTTGTGTTTATGCTTAAAGATGACAAGGATAATTTTTACAAGGAAATTCCTTACGAGATAATTCGCAGCAAGCGCAAAAGTCTAGGTCTGACTATAGATAACGAGGGCAGACTTATTGTTCGCGCGCCGATACGGCTGAGCGAAAAACATATCATCAATTTTATCAAGGAAAAAGAGCAGTGGATCAGCGAAAAACAAGGTCAGGCCCGTGCTTCTGCTGCGAAATATAGCCCGATTACACTGGAAAATGGTGAAAACATATTGTATCTGGGTGAATATTATACCGTCCAGCGAGAGGCTGGGCAGGCTGTAACCATTGAGGACGGCAAGCTGCTAGTGCCGGACGAAATGATACTGGCAGGATTTGCCGGATGGCTTAAAGATCAGGCCGGTACCGTAATAAAAAAGCGGGTTGATTACTATGCAGAGATGATGGGTGTTAAGTACACATCCGTGAAAATGTCCGCTGCAAGGCGACGCTGGGGTTCCTGCGGGGCAACTGACACGCTGAATTTTGCCTGGAGACTTGTGATGTGCCCCATCTCAGTGATTGATTATGTTGTTGTCCACGAGCTATGCCATATAATTCATAAAGATCACAGTGCGAAATTTTGGAATTTAGTCGCCGAATTGATGCCGGACTACAAAAGATGTCAGAAATGGTTGCGGCAAAATAGGGCTTTGATGGATATAATTTAAGAGAAAAACTCTTGCGAATCTTCTGTATAACAGTTTTATAAGCAAAAAAACACCCAATCTTTGTGTTAAAAAGATTGAGTGTTTCTGGCGGAGAAGGAGGGATTTGAACCCTCGCTGGAGTTGCCCCCACTAACGGTTTAGCAAACCGTCCTCTTCACCACTTGAGTACTTCTCCGTGTGAAGATTCATATTAAGGAGAGAAAGCTGTAAAACCTGCCTTCTCTCCTGTGGCGGAGAGAGTGGGATTTGAACCCACGGAGGACGTGAATCCTCGCCGGTTTTCAAGACCGGTGCCTTCAGCCAGCTCGACCATCTCTCCAATTCAAGTCGCGCAGCTTGATTAGTTTAACTGAGAAGTGGTTCAATTGTCAATTATCTGATTACAGAAATACAATATTTCAAAAAAACACCCCGGGGGTCAATCCGGGGTGCTGAAACAAACTCTGTTGCAAGTTATTTCTACAGGAAGATATAGCGCAGAACGAAGAGGATAGCCAGTATGGCCATCAGCGGGCTGACCTTCTTGCGATTTTCTTTTCCGCTCAAAAGATTGATGATGACGTAAAAGATGATTCCGAAGGAGATACCTTCAGCAATGCTGTAGAAGAAAGGCATTGCAATTACTGCGATGTAAGCAGGAATCGCTTCAGTCAGATTATCGAAGTCAACCTTCAAAAGAGAGGTCAACATCAGGAAGCCAACGTAAATAAGTGCTGCGCCGGTCGCAAAGGCCGGGATTGAAATGAAGATCGGTGAGAGGATGATAGCGATCAGGAAGAGAACGCCTGTGGACAAGGCTGTGAGACCTGTACGTCCGCCTTCAGCAACACCGGCTGAACTCTCAACGTAGGTGGTTACTGTTGACGTACCCAGTAGTGCTCCGGCTGTTGTGCCGATGGCGTCAGCCATGAGTGCACCTTTAATACCCGGCAGTCTGCCTTCTTCATCCAACATGTCAGCTTTAGTGGCTACACCGATCAGTGTGCCTAGCGTATCAAAGATATCAACGAAGAGGAAAGCAAACAGAATCGCAATGAAGTCGCCAATGCTCTTGAGGTCGATTGCGTCAAAATTGAGTGCCTGTCCTAATATATCTCCGAATTCCTGGAAGTGTGTTCCGATTGCGAAGCTGGGATAGAGTGAGAAGAAGCCGGCTTCAAAATCAGGAACATACAGGCCGGCTGCTTGAGCCAGCATACCGAGTATCCATGCGCCAACAATACCGATAAGGATAGCGCCCTTTATTTTCTTGTGACTCAATATTGCCATGATGATGACGCCGACTAAGCACAAGATAGCGCAAACTCCGGCTGTGTTTATGGCATCTTTGAATCTGGCGAACTCAACCAGGGTTGCCCCGCCTCTGACCAAATTAGCATTTTGCATTCCGATAAAGGCGATGAACAGACCAATACCGGCACTTACTGCATGCTTGAGAGACAAAGGTATAGCATCAAAGATTGCTTCACGTACATTTGTTAGTGAGAGAACAATGAAGATAAGACCTTCAACAAGTACGGCAAGTAATGCTGTTTGCCAGGAATATCCCATTTGTAATACCACAGTGTAGGCGAAGTAGACATTCAATCCCATTCCGGGTGCCAGCGCGAACGGCAGATTGGCCATGAATGCCATGCAGATACACGCAATTGCGGATGACAGTGCAGTAGCAATCAAAACACCACCGGCCGGCATGCCTGTTACACCTAGGATTTGAGGGTTAACTGCCAGGATGTAAGCCATCGTCATGAAGGTTGTCAGTCCGGCCATCAGTTCAGTCTTGACGTCGGTACCATGCTCCTTCAGTTTGAATGCTTTTTCAAACATATATTACCTCCTCAGGTTATATTTCTCTCTCAGGGAGAGAACATCTCTCTCGTTAGAATATCACGAAGAATACCACATATCAACATAAATCTTAGTGACAGTGCATACAATATATAATACTTATAGAGATATGATTAAAGATTTACTTCTTTCTAATCAAAACTCATACAGGCAGGCGAAGGTGAAATTTGCCTGACGTTCGGGACTTAGACCTTAGTGGAATTGCTTCTCGTTGACACTTGCTGGCTATGCTCGTATAATTCTTTAGATGAAAAAACTAATATGAATATA
>JAAYEX010000201.1 GCA_012728535.1 Clostridiaceae bacterium
GTACTACTGATGGAGCATGTGGTCTACAGAGAGAGGAGATAGCAATGGACCTTATCAGTGTTGGAGAACAACTCATTGATTTTATACCGGGCACTGAGCCGGGGACTTATATCAGAGCAGCGGGAGGTGCTCCCGCAAATGTCGCGATTGCAGTAGCTCGTAATGGTCTAAGTGTTGGTTTTTGTGGGAAAGTCGGAGACGACGACTTTGGCATATTTTTGCATGAAACATTGAGAGAGAATAATGTCAAAATTCTCTGTCCCGAGCGAACAGGCGAAGTCACCACTACGATGGCCTTTGTTACCCTGAGTGAAGATGGCGACCGCAGCTTCACTTTTGCCCGCAAACCGGGAGCTGACATGTTTCTGGAAGTAAATGAGCTGCCTTTGTCTGATATTGATCAGGCTTTCATCCTGCATGCAGGTTCCGTCTCGCTATCCAAAGGCGTTACTGCGGCAACGACGGAATACGCCATTCGCTACGCCCACGAGGCCGGAAAGATTACATCTTTTGACATCAATTACCGTGATCCACTCTGGGATGGAGACCGAGAGGCTGCAATAGCGACAGTAAGAAGAAATTTGGTTTTTGTCGATTGGTTGAAGCTTTCCGAAGAGGAGTCTGACTTCCTGGGCAGTGAGGCTGACATGAAGGCGATGGTCCAAGCTGATGAAGGACCGGGTTTGATCGTAAAAACTTTAGGGGCCAAAGGAGCCAAAGCATTCTTTGCTGATGAGGAAATCAGTATAGACGGCATTCCGGCAAAAGTCGGCGATACGACCGGAGCCGGTGATGCTTTTTGGGGTGGTTTTTTGAGCAGTCTTTACTATTCGGGTGTACGCTCGGCTGATCAGCTTGATCGCAAGACTATTGAAGCTGCCTTGTGTTATGGCAATGTTTCCGGTTGGCTTTGCGTTCAGAAAAAGGGAGCCATCGCCTCCTTACCTGACCGCGAACAAATCTTGCGGGAGATAAAGCGGATCTACGGCTAGTTATTAAAGCAAGTTACTCTTGAGTGCTGACAGTCATAGAAAGAGATTGTCAGCACTTTTTTAATACTCGATTGTTGAATAATGTCAATTGCATAGAATCGTGCCTGTGAGATGCACCCTGTCAAGTTTACACTTGAAATATCTAAACTGTTGTTTGTGTCTTGTTTTTCTGGGGGGCGAGCCCCCCAGAAAAATCAGCTCGCTATCGAGCGGTATTCCAATGGCGTCATCGCATTTAATTTTCTCTGCAAACGTCTGTTGTTGTAAAAATCTATGTAGTCTTCAATGTCTCTAATCAGCTCTTTGTAGCTGCTGTAACTATCTTTCAGGTAGTACATTTCACTCTTTAGTTTCCCCCAGAAGCTTTCCATGGGAGCATTGTCTAAGCAGTTGCCCGCCCTGGACATACTTTGCTTCAATTCGTAATACTCCACCAACTTTTTAAAGCCGAAAGAGGTGAACTGAAAGCCCCGGTCAGAATGTATCATCGGCTGCGCACCCGGGTTTCTTCTCAAAGCTTTTTCAACCGTATCATATACAAGTTTTGTATCATTGCGAGTCGCTAAGTTGTAGGCGACAATGCTGTTGTCGTAAAGATCGAGGATAGCACATAAGTAGACCTTCTTTTCCTTGGCATACACAAATTCAGTTATGTCCGTCAGCCACTTTTCATTCACATTATCGGCCCAGAACTCACGGTTTAAGAGGTTTTCTTCAGTGTGTTTTGGTGTAGATAAAGTGTACGTTCTCTTCTTTTTTCTGGTCACAGATTGAAAGCCCAAAAGCTTCATCAGCCGATAGATACGCTTGAGGTTATATTGGCTGCTAAGTGCTTCGTTTACATGTAATTGCATCATCCTGTAGCCAAAAATCCCCTTGTTCTCAAAATGTAGCTCTACTATGGTATCTACTATCTGTTCGTTTTCTTCATGGCGACGACACTTACTGCGCTTTCGGTACTGGTAGTACGCTTGCCGTGACATTTTCGCTGCCCTACAGAGTTCAGAGATCGAGTAGCCTTCCTCATGTAGCTGTTCTATGGCAGTGTGCAGTTTAAATTTAGGAACCCGGCTCAACGAGACTCTCTCTCGAGTTCCTCCAACTTTTTTAGCAAAGTTAACTCCACTTCCAGCTCCCGGTTCTCACGCTTGACTTTTTGTAATTCTCTGCGCAAACGGTCGTCTTCTGTGAGGTCGTACTCCTCCTTAGCCTTGCCACGACGGTCTTCAAGACCCTTAACTCCTTTTTCCTCATATCTTCTGACCCAGCGATAGACTTGGTTGTAGCTTATGCTGTAACGCTTAGCGGTCTTACTATAGTCACGGTTGTGGTCCAGACAGTATTTAACAATTTTAAGACGTTCTTCGATAGTAGTTTTGCGTCTGCCCTCCATATACTTTTGCCCTCCTGAACTAGAAGTAATTACTTCTCCTTCAGTATACTTCTTAATCCAGGCATACAAATTATCCGGAGTGCGAAGACCTATCCTCGCAGCTATCTCTCTTACGGTTCCTTCGCCATTGTAATAGGCAGCTATTGCTGCATGCTTAAACGCTGCACTGTAATTCTTCTGTGTTCTTGCAGGCTCCAAATGCTCAGGATGACCGGACTGGACCATCCTTTGCCATTTTAGGATAGATGCATGTGAAACCTTATATTTCTTGCACGTTGCGACCAGTGTGTTTCCTGCGTGATACCATGCAAGAATCGCAAGCTTCTCCTTTTTGCTATACTTGTTATTAGCCATTATTCCTCCCCTTAATGTCTTCAGGTCTTTTGATATTTCACCTGTCAACTTTATGGGGAGCTTATCACAGGTACGAAATTATGCACTCGACAAGTGTTAATATAAGTTAAATAC
>JAAYEX010000025.1 GCA_012728535.1 Clostridiaceae bacterium
GACCACGGCTGATTTCTTCGCCCAGAACTACATCCATGTAGTTACACTCAAGACCGCTCACCACTCCCCGGCGGATGTGCTCCAGCAGCGGTTTATGACAGGAAAAAAACGCACTCGCATTTACCGTAAGATCTTTATATCCCAGGTCTGCAATAGCTGCCATCACCATGTTTAAAACGAAATCACCATTACGCAGATGGTGATGAAAGGACACCGTCATACCGTCTTCAAGGGGCGAAGACTTAATGGCACTTTTAATATCGCTAAATTCTTTACTCAGCATCTGCAACCTCCCCTGCCTCTATCAGCAGACCGACAGCCCTGGCAATTTCCAGCGTTTTTTCTGCCTGCTCAACAACAGGCTTGTCTATCATTTTGCCCCGCAGGGACACCGCGGCTATGCCTGACCTGAGTCCTGCTTCCATAGCTTTAATTACTTCCAGGGCATATTCAATCTCGGCTCCGGTCGGAGTGAAAGCCTGGTGTATGCCCTTCAAATGCTGAGGTGAGATAGCCAGTTTTCCGCTGAAGCCCAGTGATTTTGCCAGAAGAGCATCTTCCAGCAAACCGGCTTTATCGTGAGCATCGGTAAAGGGTGTATCGATTGCCTCTATGCCTGCTGCACGCGCGGCTATGATTAAACGCTGCCTGCTATAGAGCAACTCCTTGCCTTCCCTGCTCCTCGAACAACCGAGATCGACGGCCAGATCCTCGCCACCTAAAGCCAGAGCGACAACTCTGCCTGTAGCACAGGCAGATTCGTAAGCGAACTCAATACCTGCAGCCGTTTCCAGAAGTGGCATCAGCTTTATTCTTCCCGGCTCTATTCCGGCCTCTCTTTCGATCTTGTCCAGTAAGTCATCAATTTCTCTGAGCAAAGCTGATCCGGCTGTTTTGGGCGGCATTATAGTGTCCGCCCCTGCGAGAACGACAGCCCTGATATCTTTTTCGCGCAGATTTCTATCATCGTTAATTCTCACGATTTTTTCGCGGTCGCCAAAATCAAGATGTCGTAAAGCGGAAGCGACCAGGTTTCTGGCACTGTCTTTCTCATCTGCCGCCACGGCATCTTCCAGATCAAAAATCAGGGCATCAGCCGGCAACACTGTTCCGTTTTGTACAAGAGAGGCCTGGTTGCCAGGTAAGAATAAGAGTGAACGCCGCATTTTTTCCTCCTAATCAATTGAGCGCTCAAGCGCTGTCTCCAGCCGGGCACGTATTGTACAATCCAAAGCACCACGGTCAATTAATTCTATCTCTGCAGCGGTGACGCCCCGATCTGCCAGAACTTCAGCTACAGTCTGCCGGATTGCCTCGCCATATTGCTCCAGTACGGGAGATTTTATTTCAAGAATCAGTACTTCCGCCGGCCGCACACGCACCATGACATCACTGGACTCAAGGCTTCCGGCTACTGCCATCTTGCTCGGGTTCATCTAGGACTCCTTTCTCCGGCCTGCGCGACGCAAAGCCAGAACATCCTGCATTTCGTTATAAACAATCATCAGTCCTTCATCAACACCCATACCCGGTTTGGCTAAGATCTGATCCGGCCGGGTAGCCATTGCGACTTGTGTGCAAATCTGAGCTGAGCGGATCGTCTCATTGCAGGTTCCGCCCTGGTAGGCTTTGACACCGTTCTTCTTGCAGAAAAGAGTGGCCTCGATTGTCTTGTGCAAGCCACCGAGATCCGGCGTTTTTATCGGAATCATGTGTCCGGCTCCGGCTTTAACGAAGTCAACCACATCCTCATAGGTATTGCACCATTCATCAGCTACCAGTTCAACATCAATACCCCGTTCATTGACCAGAGAGGTCAGGGCTGACAGATCTTTTATCGTTTCAGCCTTACTGCCTGCATC
>JAAYEX010000202.1 GCA_012728535.1 Clostridiaceae bacterium
CATCATGCTTAGTGCTGAATCTGTCAGACGGTTTACCTTGGACAGCTCTTCCGGCAAGGGTGCCAGATGAAGTTGCAGAGCTTCAACTGTTTTGTGAGTGAAGGAATCGGCCAGTTCCTGCATGCCGGATGCCTGCTTTTCTGCAAGGCTGTCTGCCAAACTTGTCAGGGCTGCGCTGGATTCTTGGATCGGAGGTGCTATTTCTGTTTCCATGACCTCACGTACTGCGTTACGAACACCTTCGGCAAATTCTCCCTGTACCAGTCGATTGGCTATGTCACTGAATGATTTAACCTCCTCGCGCATGGTTTCGCCATAGGAGATCAATTCACTGATCAAAAGAGTTACACCTGCACGGTCCTGATAAACAGGGACTATCTCTGCCAGGGAGCTGCTGACATTCTGCATTGTTTGCAACAGACTGAATCTGCTGTTGCGTGCGCCCACTGCCAATAGAATAGAAGTAACAAGGCCTGTCCCCATTGGGATCAAAGCTGCCATCATCAGTGTCGGTATAGGCACAGCCTGAGTTTCTACAGCAGCAGAAGATAAGTTCGATTCTGCTACCAAAACCACAACCGCTGCAATAATACCCAGTACAATTAAAAGAGCTGATACCAAGCCGTTAAAGCGAGCATTCTTATAAATCTGGAAAATATCCTTTTTCATCATCAGCGGTTCGGGATCCGGTAGCCACCTGCCCCGATAAAGCTTTTCGCTTTGAACACTTAAACTGTCAATCAAATCTTTCAAGCCTTCGTCTTCAACTCCATCGCTCAAGACCTGAAGGTTGTCAAAAGCATTGTCCTCTGCTAAGTCAGCCGCTTCCAAAGCCTCAGTAAAGCTTTTTTCTCTGGCAGCTGCAGAAAGACGCAGTTTGCGATTTTTCAACAGAGCTACAACAAACAGCACTAGCATTATCAGGGGCAGCAAGATCATGCTGAAATAGCTGAGAGCTAAATAAGCCGACACGGATAATGCGGAAAAATATGGAATACTCGTTAGAATTGCAGACATGAACCAGTCTCCTTCGTCTTCACCTCATAGATATTTGAAGTTATTATAGCATGGCAGAAAAAACATGCCTGCCGGCCACCCAGGTATCGCAGAGTTTGAAATTTTGATTTAAGGCCAGCAGATCAGCCTTTTTGCCTGTATGTATTTCACCGGTGTTTAAGGAAAACAAGCTGGCCGGGTTGGATGAAAATAACGGATGGACATCCCTGATCTCAGCATCCAGTATTTTGGCAGCATTATGCACAGCATGGATCGGATCCAAAGTACTGCCGGCAAGAACATCACTGTCACTCAAATATGAAATCCCCTTGTCTACCCTTATGGCCATATCTCCCAGGGTATAGTCACCGTCGGGCAGGCCTCTGGCCATCGTCGCATCAGTAATCCCGATAATGCGATCGAGGGAGACGAGCTGGGCAATAAGTCGCAAGTTAACCGGGTGTACGTGGACTCCGTCGAAAATGAGTTCGAGCTGAAGCCCGCTTTCCAGCAGCGCTCCCACAATACCGGGCTGACGCTGGTGCGGCCAGGGCATGGCATTTCCGAAATGAGTGGCCAGTTTAGCTCCCCGTGCGATGGCTTCCCTGCCCTGATCGTAATCCGCCTCGGTATGTCCTATACCCACCACAATTCCCTCTGCGTCTGCTTTTTCAATCAGATCAAGGGCCCCTTCAACTTCCGGAGCTACAGTTATATATCTGATCCGGCCATCCGCTGCCTGCTGATAACGATCCAAAGTCTCAGGCCGGGCAGTTTTCAGATTTGCTGTTGAAATAGCACCGCTTCGCCTCGGAGAAATCCAGGGTCCTTCAAGATGAATACCGGCCAGACGGGCTCCGGGCAGGTATTTTTCGGCAGCCCGGGCATAAAAGCGCAAAAGTTCAAACAGCTTTTCTTCTTCTTCACTGACTATTGAGACAAAAAAGGAGGTCACACCGCGGCCTGCCAGATATATGCTGATCTGATCAAGTCTTTCAAGATCTATTTGATTGAAGTCAATACCTGCGCTTCCATGAAGGTGACTTTCAAAAATCCCCGGAAACAGGTATTTGCCTTCGAGGTCATAAGAGGGGCAATTACAGTAAAAACGTATTTTTTCACTTGAAGGATAGATACTGTTGATCAGACCGTCTTTAATAAAAAGGTCTTGTTTTTGCAAGTTACCTGTCTCAATCAATTTCGCATTGCGTAGAATAGCAGTGGCAGACATAACTACTCCCCGTCGCTGTCAGAGCTGCCAAAGTATAGGAGATCATAAACCTGGCCGAAACGCAGTGCTGCTGACGGCCGATCCGAGCTTTTGTGCACATTTTGTTCCTGAATAGCTATAACCATATTGGGCTGCTTCAGATCAAAGCCGATAAACCATGAGTCGAGTGCAACAACTTCCAGCTCAGCATCCCAGGCGGCCTCTACAGTTCCGGACTTTCCTGCCAAAGCAGCAAAGTCACGATAGGCTGCAGACCGATGAGTCTGTTCTACCGTAGCGCGCATAGCTTGCTGTAAGAACACTCGGTTAGAGTCGGAGATAACATTTTCTTTCCAGATGGCAACTTCATCCGACATGAGCAGTCGTGGCGCGGGGATGTCGCCATTTGCAGCTATGGCGGCATAAATACAAGCCATCTGAGTCGAGGTCACCATGATTTCTCCCTGGCCATAAGATGATGTCGCCAGCATTACTGTGTCGCCGATTGATCCGCTGTTAGCAAACTGTGCTGCAGGAAAGGGATAAGACGAAGGCACTTCATCAGTAAAACCAAGATTCGCCAGTTGCTCCTGGAACACATCTCGGCCCATTTCCAGAGCAACCTGTGCGAAATAGATATTGTCGGATATGACTATGGCCCGCGATAAATCCTGTGGTGAGTCATCTACAGTGAAGCGTGCTATCTCGTAAGGTCCCCAGGAAGCGTCGGGCTGCCAGGTTTTCCCGATAATCGTCTTGGTCGTACCCGGGCTGAGTATGCCTGCATTAAAACCCGCCATAGCAGTAGGTATTTTCATGGTTGATCCTGGGGCATAGCTGGGTTGGAATTTATTCCATAAGGGCAGTCGGCTGTCGTCCAAGAGTGCCTGATATGAAGCTGAGGCGATACCCTGCACAAACTCATTGGGATCAAAAGATGGGAAGCTCATCAGAGCAAGGATATCTCCGTTAGAAGGATCGATACAGACCACTTGTCCTTCATCTTCTTTGAACAGAGAGTAGAGCTTGTTCTGCAGTTCAATGTCAAGAGTCAGATGAATGTCCTTGCCTGCTTCCGCAGCCACTTCATAAAGAATCTGCTTTTCACTGCCGGACAGGTAGACACGTACACCGATCTTGGCTCTTAAATCTTCTTCATAAAGGCTCTCCAAACCCCGCTTGCCGATCATATCCCGCTCGCGATAGATGCCGCTTTCGTCATTTGCCAAATCTTCTTTAGTGACTTCTCCCACATGGCCAACCAGGTGGGCAGCAGAATTTGCATGTGGATATAACCTGGTGTCGAACAGTCTCATCTCCAGATTTAAATCCGATAATTTCTTTAACTGACCGGCGCTGAATTCCATCTGAGTTTTGATCGGAACATACATATTGTCGCCAATCCAGGATTGCGACATAATCGCGTCGACTTGTTCCACAGTCAATTCTAGTAATTCCGCAACCTCAGCATTGTCTGCCGTGTCGTACAAGCCGGAAATAGCACCAACAATTTGCCCTTTGCCGTCTACAGCCAAAGGAATATTGTTACGGTCATAAATGCCGCCCCGCGGGGCCGTCAATCTCTGGACGATTAAATCATTATCATCAGTCAAACCGGGAAATATTAAAGCCGGTGAGTATTCCAGATACCAATGTTCAGCATGGTCATCGTAGAGATAAGTCAGAGTCAAAGGCCGGGACATTTCTCCATAACTTGTTTGCATCACTACGCTCATCTCATAGACTGTAATGCGATCATCCGAAGCCCGGTCCAGTTTTCGGACATTTTCAAACTGCATCGACTGCAGACCTATGCGGTCATCGATCAGCTCCTGTCTGGCAATAATATCATCCAGTTTATACCGGGAACGGGATGCTGATGCGAAATGCGGATACAGCTCCCTGAATTGTCTCTCCTGAATTAAGGCAAGGACATCGATCGAATCACCCTCTGATCCGCCGGGAAGAGTGTCGTTCTCGGTCTTCGTCGCATCAGAATCTCCGGCTAAAAAGTCAGTCGGGTCACAGGAGAAAAGAGAAAAAAGCAAGATAATGCTTAGCACAAGAAGTATGATCTTTAAAAATCGATTGTTCATCAACTTAGATTCTTTCATACCAAGGCTCCTCGTTTTTTGACGTGTGGAGTTTCCCTCCTGCTGCCTTGCCTCAGCTATTATAATTTTCCGTGAAGGTAACGCTCAAATGCAAGTTGGACCAACCGGTCTAAAAGCTCCTCAGCTTTGATACCACTTGCTGCTAAAAGTCTTGGGTACATGCTGATGTCGACAAAGCCGGGTATTGTATTAACTTCATTCACAAAAACCTGGCCCGAATCGGACAGGAAAAAATCTATTCTCGCCATTCCATAGCAGTTTAAGGCAGTGAATATCTTTCCTGCGTATCGGTTAATTTCTTCCAGTTCGGATTCTGTAAGCTCCGCCGGTATCATTAGCTTAGATTCAGAGTTCTCATATTTGGCGGAATAATCATAAAAGACACGATCAGGAACTATCTCACCGACAACAGACAGGATCAAATCATCAGCACTTCCCAAAGCGGAAACTTCCAGTTCCCTGCCCTTAACTGCATTTTCCAATACGATAGTGTGATCATATTTGAGTGCCAGCTTAATGGCTGCAGCCAGCTCCTCTCTGTTTTCAACTTTACTGATTCCGATCGAGGAACCTGCATTCGCAGGTTTAACAAAGAGTGGGAAATCAAGCTCCGAGCAGATTCTATCCAGTTCAGAATCTTCGTCATTATGATATGACGACATATCGATGCTACACCACTTGGTGTGAGGTATTTCGTGGAAATCCATGATTTTATTGGCAAAAGATTTGTCCATGGCTAAAGCACTGGATAACATGCCGCAGCCGACAAAAGGGATACCGGACATTTCCAGCATTCCCTGCAGGCGTCCGTCTTCACCGTTAGATCCGTGCAAAACCGGAAAAACACAATCAATACTGATTGCCTCTTTGTTGCCGGCAGGAAAATACAAAGCCCCCTCAGATGCATCGGCTGTCAGGAAGGCCCGCTCCAATCCGGGCTCGTTTTCCCAGCTGCCATCCCTCATAGCTTCGGTATCGCCCGGATAATATTTCCATTCTCCCTGCTTGTTAATGCCGACAAGAATGAGATTATAAACAGGGTTCCTGCTCAAAGTATCGGCAATAAAAGCTGCGGATTTACGGGAAACTTCGTGCTCGGGTGATTGGCCGCCGAAGAGGACTAGAATATTCAATGTTTCTTTCATTCCTCTTTAATCCAATGCTTTCTGGTTTTCTTTAATATTGACAAGCATATTTGTCAAATGTTCTTCAAGGTTCTCGAGTATATCCCGTGTATATCTTAGAGCGTTATTGCGGATATTTTCGCTGTGCTGGCTGGCCTCCTCTATCATCATTGAGGCAGCCTGCTGCGCTTGCTGGGTAACTTCATGTTCATCTATCATAGCTGCCATCTGTACTTCAGCATCGCGAATAACAGCTTCAGCTTCACGTCTGGCTTCATTGATCAGTTGGTGGTTCTGTTGCAGGACCCAGCGTGCGCGTTCAAGTTCTTCCGGCAAGCTTTCACGGATCATCCGCACCATATAAAGGACCTCTTCACGGTCCATCATGCATTTGGTGCCAAAAGGAACGCTGCGAGCTTCCTCAACAGTGTTCTCCAATCGTTCCAGCAAAACTTCAACGCTACGATCCTGTCTTGTTTCCCCCCTGGGGTCAGCCGGTATTCTTTGAGGACGGCGTCTCAATTCGCCTTGTCTATTTCCACCATTCCTGGCGTTTCTTTGATCTTCCATATTTAAAAGCCTCCGCAGTATCTAATGTCACCTTGTGGCGATTATTTTATTTGATTATATCTCATTATTGTTTGTCTTACTAAGCAAGTGAACCCCGGTCTATGGCGTATCTGCGTTCAACTTCGCTGCAGATAGCGGAAGGTACATAGGGATCAAGTTTGACGCCATAAGCTGCTAATTCTCTGACGGCGGAAGAACTTATACTGTCATAAGCTGCCGATGTTGTAAAAAATACAGTCTCGAGGTCCGGATACAGTTCCTTGTTCAGGCGTGCCATCTGTTTTTCCGATTCCAAATCAATAGATGTGCGCAGACCTCGCAAGCATATAGTTATTTGCTCATGTCGGCAAAAATCGACGAACAATCCCTGCCATCCACAAACCTTTATTCCCTGCAGGTCCTGCACTGAGAGTTCGACCATCCTTATGCGGTCATCAAGGGGGACATGCACTCTTTTAGACTGGTTATCAATTACGACAACTATGAGTTCATCACACAGTTTAAGACCGCGCTCAATAAGATCCAAATGACCTTTTGTCATCGGATCAAAAGTACCGGCGTAGGCTATGCGGCGGAAGCCTTTGTCAATGCCTGTAACACCGTCTAACAAGCTTTCATTCGACTTTTTCATGATAGTAAAAGGATAGCACGGAGGCACCGTATGTACAACTACGGGCCAAGGGCAGGCTCTCGCCGAAACTACCCGGAACAGCCTGTTTCTGCTCGCTTTCCAGAACGATTACTCCAGCCGGTGCAAGCAAGTCAGGCAGATAGTTTTTAATCTTATCCAGCAAGGATACCAGAGCCTGCCAGGGGGGATCCAGATAGATAAAGTCGAAACTATGCTTCTCTTTGACTAACTTTCTAACCAGTCTCACGGCATCATAGGTAAAGACTCTGACCTGACCTGAGGTTCGGGTTTTTTCAATATTTGAAAACAGAGCTTTTAGAGCGTCTCGGTCGGTTTCACAGAGGACTGCGCTGATGGCCCCCCGGCTAAGAGCCTCTATAGCTATCTGGCCGCTGCCTGCGAACAAGTCCAGAACTTTCGCACCATCCAGGTCCGGACCGATAATAGAAAAAAGGGCCTCTTTTGCGCGATCAGAGGTCGGGCGGGTATCCGTGCCTGCAGGTGTTTGCAAATTTATACCTCTGAGCGAGCCGGAAATAATCCTTGGCATAAGGTCTCCTTAAATAGCAGGGTTTTTCAAACGTTCGGCATAACGTCTGTTAAACTCCGGCAAAATCAAGCGGTTCTCAGCTGCCTGCAAAAGAGGATCTTTTGACAGAATCTTCTCTGCAGCTCCGGCAGCTTCTACCAGCAAGTCGCGGTCACGAGATAAATCACTGGCTTTGAAATCCGGAAGCCCGCTTTGACGTACTCCGAAAAAATCACCGGGACCACGTAAACGAAGGTCTTCTTCAGCTATCTTGAAGCCGTCATTGTGACGGCAAAGGGCTGTCAGACGTTCACGTGCAATTTTGTCATCGCTGTCACTCATCAGTATACAGTAGGACTCATAGTGCGAACGCCCTACCCGTCCACGCAGTTGATGCAGCTGAGCCAGTCCGAAACGTTCAGCGTTTTCCACGATCAGAATGGTCGCCTCTTTCTGGTCGATGCCGACCTCAATAACACTGGTACTGACAAGAATATCTATTTCTCCGGCAGATAGGGCACGCATGATATTGTCCTTTTCCTGTGCCTTCAAACGACCATGCAAAAGAGCCAGTCGCCTGTGAGAAAAACTGCCCTTCTTCAATCGGTTGAAAACTTCCTCGGCAGACTCCAGTTTTATTAAGTCTGAACTTTCTATAGCGGGGCATACAATATATGCGATATGACCTTTCTCTATTTCAGACTCAATCATGCGTTCCACTCTGGGCCTGTCCTTGCTTCTTGCTGTATAGGTCAGAATTGGCTGACGGCCGGCCGGCATATCACGCATTTCCGAAATGTCCAGATCGCCATAAAGAATCATGGC
Organism: Clostridiaceae bacterium; assembly: GCA_012728535.1. Taxonomy (GTDB): domain Bacteria; phylum Bacillota; class Clostridia; order Saccharofermentanales; family DTU023; genus DTU032. The sequence goes on from JAAYEX010000202.1 coordinate 8,000, forward strand.
CAGAGAGCGAGGTATCGGCGTTGCAGACATCACCAGAACATGAGGATAGACCTCCTCCGTACTGCTCAAATTAAGTCGTTGCTCAACGCCGAAGCGATGTTGTTCATCCGTGATACAGAGAGCCAGTTGCCTGTATTTAACATCCCCCGTTATCAGGGCATGGGTTCCGACCAGGCATTGGATCTCACCGGATTCAATTGCACTTAGTGTATCCCTTCTGACGGCTGCCGGCATGCCTCCAAGAAGGATGCCGGTCTTAATACCGAAAGGTTCAAAAAATTCGGTCAGATTTTCGAAGTGTTGCTGGGCCAATATGGAAGTCGGAGCCATCATCACTGACTGTTTGCCTGCCAGGGCTACCCGCGCCATGGCCAGCATTGCTATCGCTGTTTTGCCTGAACCTACATCGCCCTGTATCAGTCTGTAGGCAGGACAAGTCCGCTCCAGGTCTCGCTTTATCGCTGCCAGAGTTTCCTGCTGTGAACCTGTCAAATCGAAACCCAGACTTCTTTCCATTTCCAGTATTTGAATCTCTTCTTCTTCGGGCAAGAGGATAGCTTGTCGCTTCAGAAGTGTCCTTTCAGATTTCAGCGAGCGGAGTCCGGCCATTATGAGAAAAAGTTCTTCAAAGGCCAGGCGGCGTCTGCCTACTTCCCCGGCATGCCTGCTTGAAGGAAAATGTATTTCAGTAAAAGCGTAAGACTGCGAAGCAAGCTGATGCTCACGACGGCTTCCGGCAGGAAGAAATTCACTGAAGAACAGACTGTCCGAATCCAATACTTGCGTGACAGCATCACGGATAATGTTTTGAGTCAGGCCTTCTGTCAGAGGGTAAATGGGTAAAAGCGGCGGCAGGCCGGTGCCTTCGCGTAGGAACTGTGGATTTTGAACTGAAAAGTAACGGCCGCCACGTTTGATCCGTCCTCTGAAAAGCAGGCTGTCACCTCGATTAATTTGTTTTGCGATCCAGGGTTGATTAAACCAGACAGCGCTGATTACGCCTGTGTCATCCTGAAGTTTGACCACAGTTTGAGAATTTCTCCCCCGGCGGTTAAGTTGCGGCACTGTAATAACGTTAGCTCTGAAACAGGCAGTGTCTTCATCTGCCAAATCACAAATATCGCTGAGTTCAGACCAGTCTTCATAGTCGCGCGGCAGATGCCAGAGCAGATCCTCGCAGCTATGGACAGCAAGCTTAGAAAAAAGCGCGGCCCTCTTATCTGAAATGCCGCGCAGTACTGAGACTTTTTCGTCCAGAATGCTCTTTCTAGACACAGTCACCGGCCTCCTTGCCTTCCAGATCCAACTGAGACCCATAAGCACAGAGATTAAGCAAGGGACAGGCTACACAATCCCTGCAGCGGGCTTTACAGATGCTGCGTCCGTGGAAAACCATGAAGTGTCCCCAGTCTGTGTAGGAATCAGGAGGCAATACAGCTTCAAGATCCCTCTCTATTTTGACGGGATCCTTCTCTGCAGTCATACCCAGCAGTCTGCTGATCCGGGCACAATGTGTGTCTACAACGACAGCCTGTCCGCCAAAAGCGTCGCCCAGTATAAGGTTGGCAATCTTGCGTCCCACTCCCGGCAGCTCCAGCAACTCTTCACGTGTCCGGGGTACTTGACCTCCATGCTCCTGAATTATTATCTTAGCTGAGCCTTTGATCGCTTTAGCCTTATTTCGATAGATGCCGCAGGATCGGATTATCCGTTCAATATCGCCTACATCCGCTTCAGCCATCTCATCTAAACTTGGATATGCAGCAAAAAGATGCGGTGTGATTTTGTTTACACGTTCATCGGTACACTGCGAAGCCAGAATGGCTCCGACCAGAAGTTCCCATGCAGAAACTGCGTCAAGGGTGGTTTCGGCATCAGGATAAGTCAAATGCAAAATTTCAATAATCTGCCTGGCGCGCTGTTTTTGTTCCATTAATGTCTCGCTTGCTGCAAATAACTGGAAAATGTAAGTTCTGTGTTTTCGCTCGGCCGGAAAACTTTCATTATGCAATATGAGCCGATCGACATTTCTTTCATTGATTCAATTAAATCTTCCGTTAATTCAGCTTTATTATTGTTAATTGTCAGTATTATATCACCTATGCGCAAGCCGGCAATGTAAGCGGGACTGTTCAACTGCACACAAGTGACATTAAGCCCTATAGGATAATCGTAGCGCTGGGAAAATTGTGCTGCGGACTCATCGGACATCACGGCAATCCCTAAGGTTGCTGCACGCACGGGAGGATTCTCAACCAGTTCAGTTACATAATCTATAACATCCGCAATAATCGGAGAAGGTATTATGTAAGTGCGATAATCAAGATAAGAGTATTGGTTTGATCCACTACAGATACCCAGGACACGTCCATATTCATCCACTAAAGGTGCTCCGGGAACTTTGTTCAAGGTCGGCACGTCCGATACGAATACTTCATAGGGCAAGCCGTTTTCGCGCACGCTGGGGACCTGGAGGCTCATGACGTGACCCGGTATAAGACTGCCCTGCATAATGAAATTCTCAGGTGATGTAATTACACCGATCGGAAGTCCTACCTTGACATCCTTCCTTCTGCTTAGTGGCTGGGCTGTAAGTTTGTTGCCCGCGGGATCTATTTTCAGTATTGCGATATCGCTCATTGCATCAAATCCATATAAAACTGCAGGAAATGGCTTTAAGTAGTTGTCTATGAAAACTTCAACAGAAGCGCCATCCATTAAAATCCCACGATAATCGACAGCTCTGCTGAA
>JAAYEX010000203.1 GCA_012728535.1 Clostridiaceae bacterium
GACGGGTTTCACGGGCCACATCGCACGGGACCCACGATCGGTTGCGACTCAGACGCGGCGATCCGTGTGCATTTCTCATATATTCTATATTACTTGGAGATGAATTTAAAGGACTGTGCCACCTGTAAAAAAATTCACTAACCAGTATAGTATACTGACAACCCAAAAGCTTCTTAAACAAAATTCGGGAGGCAAAAATATGCGCAAAAAAGTTTATCTGATCCTTATGCTGGTACCGGTCTTACTCTTCAGCCTTGTAGCCTGTGGAAAAGATGACAATAAAATAGAGGCTGTCAGATTGAGAGCAAATTCTTATCTGGTCATTTCAGATAACGAATTTTCTCGTCAAATCGGAGATCTGGTCACAATTTCTTTTCCAGAAAAACTGGACCAGCCCCCGATTGGCAGTCTGGCCCTGATCAGTATGAACGATACGATCAGAGAATCTTATCCTCCACAAGCAGATGCCAAAGCTGTAGAGTTAATCAATGAAAAAGCGAAAGTGGTCACTGATCCTAACACAGCTGAAAGGATTGCCTGGCATTTGGGAGAGAATGCCTTCTTAATTGATGTGAGAACTGAAGCTGAATATACAGGTGGACATATCAGCGGTGCCATCCTGATGCCGCCGGAAGTGATTGCAGACAGCCTTATTGACAAGGTTCCGGACCGCGAAGCTGTTTTACTTCTTTACTGCCGCAGCGGTAATCGATCGGCTGCTGCAGCTAAAATAGTGCGAGAGCTCGGTTATTCCGTCGTTATAGATGCCGGAGGTGTAATTGCATATGAGGGAGACCTGGTTACAGGATCGGATCCCGGACCGATGCCGTAAAGAAAATGAGCTTTCCACTTTAATAGTTTCATCTCTTGGCTTAATATATCCTACAGCGTGATAAATGAAACATTGTTTTCTTTGCAGATGAATGATACTGAGTTGGTGAAGAAATACTGTTTCACTTACACAGAGTCTTCGAAAAAATAATAATTCAAGCCCGCTGGGGTAATGAAAGGATTTTCTGATGGCAAAAATAACAAAAGATACGATGATTAGTGAAATTATGAGACTTGATCCCGGTCTGGCTCCTATATTGATGAGTGTAGGTATGCACTGTCTCGGTTGCCCGGCTTCTCAGGCTGAAACATTAGAGCAGGCTGCCATGGTGCACAGTGTTGATGTCAACGAACTGGTTGACAGACTTAATGCAGCGCTTGAAGCATAAGTTTTAGCCAAATAATCTTTAAAACATAATAATAACGGAGCGGGCAATCCTTCTTGCACGCTCCGTTTTCAAGTTCAAAATTTTATGTCAGCGTCCTGCGAAACTTTTGTCCAAATCATCCATGTTTATGCCCACCATAGCTTCACCCAGATTGCGGGAGACTTCCAGTAAAGCGTGAGCGTCATTGTAGTTGGCGACAGCCTTCACTATAGCCCTGGCGCGTTTTTCCGGTTCAGTTGATTTAAAGACGCCGGATCCCACGAAGACACCCTCAGCTCCCAATTGGCGCATAAGGGCAGCATCAGCAGGAGTTGCCACGCCACCGGCTGAAAAATTGAGAACAGGCAGTTTTTCCTCATCATGAACATATTTCAAGAGTTCATAATCAACCTGCAGGTCTTTGGCTGCTACATAAAGTTCATCCTCTCTCATTGCAGCAATACGTGAAATATCTGCCATGATAGTACGCAAATGGGTAACAGCCTGGCTGATATCACCGGTACCTGCCTCACCCTTGGTGCGGATCATGGCTGCACCTTCAGCGATGCGGCGCAGAGCTTCACCAAGATTACGGGCGCCGCAGACAAAGGGAGTCTTGAAGTTTTTCTTATCAATATGGTAGACATGATCTGCCGGAGTAAGGACCTCAGACTCATCAATAAAATCTACTCCGATGGCCTCCAGAATCTGAGCTTCAACAAAGTGACCGATGCGGACTTTGGCCATTACCGGTATTTCGACCGCCTTGACGATAGCCTCGATCATAGCCGGGTCAGATGTCCTGGCGACACCGCTATCTTTGCGGATATCTGCAGGTACACGTTCCAGAGCCATAACTGCAACTGCACCGGCTGCTTCTGCGATTTTTGCTTCTTCGGCATTAGTGACGTCCATAATCACGCCGCCGTACAATTTTTTATAAATATCCATGTATCTTCCCTCCTGAAAGTAGTTTTATATCTTTATCTTAAGTTGAATCTGCTTCCATGAAAAGAAGCAGAATGCTCTTGCAAAATGGGTACAGATGTGACGAGAATAATGCTGGCAGTTTTTTTAATATAGAATAAAGCGGAGGAGTGATTTTCTTACATGCTGTACATTGAATTAGATCGGGACGGGACCCTCTACAAGCAGATTTATGAACAATTGGCAGAGCATATCCGCCAACAGCACCTGGCAGAAGACAGTAAATTGCCCGGCATCCGTTCGCTGGCGGATGAACTTGGAGTGAGTGTCAATACTGTCAACCAGGCCTACCAGCAGTTGCTGGTCGAAGGCTATATCTATGCCAGAGAGCGGTCGGGCTATTATGTTAAGTCGATTGATAATCTGCTGGTCCTGCCCAATCCTGATGAAGCGGTTCCGGCAGAGGAAGAGGCCGATTATACTTATAATTTTTCAATATCAGGCGTCGACGAAGCCCATTTCCCCTATGAAGACTGGCGGCGGGTCTTTCGCAAGACCATCAGAGCAGATACCGGAATACTGGCCCATACTCCTCCCAAGGGACTTTTTGAGCTTCGGGAAGAGATCGCCCGCTATCTGGAATCCGCACGTGGCATAAAGGTAGACCCGCACCGTATTATTATTTCAACCGGGATCAGTCAGCTGACTGCACTCTTAGAAAATATCTTGCCGGGTGCACCGGTATTTGCTTTGGAAAATCCCGGTTATATGGTTGGAAAAACCTCCTATCTGCACGCTTCCAGCAAGTATACGGCCATCAATCATCTTCACTATGACGACAGAAGCCACAGCGTAACTTATTCCGTCGACGTGGACACTTTGCCTGAGTCAGTATCCGTAGTTTTCCTGACACCGTCGCATCAGTTTCCTTTTGGTGCAGTGATGCCGGTCGACGCCAGGATTGAAATCCTGAACTGGGCTGCCAAGGCGAACCACCGCTATATCATCGAGGATGACTATGATTTTGAGTTCCAGTACAGGTCCAGCAAAATTCCTTCTTTAAAAAGCCTTGACTCCAGTGACCGCGTTATCTACATGAGCGGTTTTTCCAAATCAGTAGCTGCCGCCTTGCGCATCAGCTTTATGATCCTGCCTCAGGATCTTCTGGAAAAATATGAAGCCCACTACAGTAGTGAATGTCCGGTGTCGGGTTTTGTCCAGCGAGCCTTGTGTGAGTTTATTAAAGATGGATCCTTTGAGCGCCATGTTAATCGCATGCGAACCCTGTATTCAAGAAAGAACAAGCTCTTGCTGCAACTGCTGATCAAAGAAGGCTATGAACTGTTCAATTATCATTCGGGTACTTCGCTGGTTATCAGGGTTAATACAAATGTGACCAAGGAAAAACTGCAGGCACTGAGGAGGGCAGGCATAAAAATCAATACTGTTGCGGATTTTTGTCAGGAAGCCAGTGCAGAAGCTGCCATGATGAGAAATTATTTCATTATCGGTTTTGCGGGGGCTACTGAAAAAGAATTGACAGACGGCCTGTCGCTTTTTCAAAAAATCCTAAACATCGATTAACTATACCGGATTGGCCTTAGTCACAAAGTTTATTTAGCCTGCTTTATATTTCAAAAAAGAGAGGATTTTAAGAATGAAAATAGTCATAGCCAGTGATTCCTTTAAGGGAAGCGCCAGTTCGTTGGAAGTAGCGGAGTTTTTGGCTGCAGGTATGAAGAGCCTCAAACCGGACCTGAATGTGTTGAAAGTGCCTGTGGCTGATGGTGGCGAAGGTACGAGTGAAGCCCTCCGGGATACTTTAGGGGCCGGGCGTGTCAGTTTGGAAGTACAGGATCCGCTGGGACAGACTATTGTTGCTGAATACGCATTGGCTGATGGACTGGCCGTGATTGACATGGCCGCAGCTTCCGGTCTGAGCTTATTGCGGACTGAAGATCTTGATCCCTATACAGCATCAAGCTACGGTACGGGCGAGATGATTCTCGACGCTGTGAAAAAGGGTGCAAAGGAGATTTATCTGGGTCTGGGCGGGAGTGCTACAAATGACGGCGGCATTGGCATGGCACAGGCTTTGGGGGTGAAAGCTTTGACTGCGACAGGTGAGAATATCGGACCCGGGGCTGCGGGTCTGGCAAACTTGCATACATTGGATCTGTCTGCCCTGGATGCACGCCTGGCCGGTGTGCAATTCTACGCTATCTGTGATGTGACAAATCCCTTGAGCGGAGACAATGGTGCTTCCTATATTTACGGGCCACAGAAAGGCGCGCGTGCCGAAGATCTCAAAGATCTGGATCGAATTTTGCATCGTTACGGTGAGATGCTGGAGCAGGTCGCCGGCAGGAAGGTGAACGACCGGCCCGGCGCCGGGGCTGCAGGGGGTATGGGGGCAGCCTTAGTCGGAATCCTGAATGCGGAACTGAAACCCGGCATTGATACTGTCCTTGACCTGCTGAATTTCGAAGAGCAAATCCGTGGTAGTGATTTGCTGATCACAGGAGAAGGCAAGATGGATGAATCCAGCCTGTCCGGCAAGGCTGCCGTAGGCATTGCCCGGTGCGCCAAGAAACTGGCCCTGCCGGTATTTGCAGTTGTCGGCAGCTCTGAGCTTAATTCTGCTTCTGTACGTGACAAGGGAATCGACCTGCTTCTCCCGCTCATGGACGGGTCCATGAGTCTGGAAACCGCGATGGCCCAGGTCGGCGTGCTCCTCTTTGAGGCCGGAAAAAAGATTATAAGGATATTCGAGAGCGGCGACTATTAAGTTATAATCCGCTTTTCCGCCGGTTCACTTTCTAATCGCAGCCCGATCCGGCAGTTTCCAAATCATCAGCGCCACGGATGCCAAACCGACAAAAGCAGCTACAATGAAAGCCTGTGAAAGGCTGTAGACATCTGCGACGGCTCCTGTAACAGCAGGTCCCACCACCATACCTATGCCGTAGACTGCCTGAAAGAAACCGAGTGCAGTAGCCCGTCGTTCTGAAGGGATATGGCTGGTAGCTGCGTCCATGAAATAAGTCATCTGGGTAGCGGAGACAATACCCAAAAGGAACATGATGATCAGCAGGATCAGATAGTTTTTACTAAAAGGTATTGTGAAAAGCAGAAGAGCGTTGACCAGCATGCTGGCAGTCAGGATCTGCTTAGGCCGGAAAAAGCGAAGCAGGATTTTGCTCACCAGAACTATAGCTATCAGACGTGCCAGTGTACTGATTGTAACCATGATGCTGATATGAGACGCGGATACGCCCAGGTTGGATGCATATTGCGGTACAAAGCCCTGGGCACTGGAGTAAGACAAAAATTGTGAGACTGCTGCGAAAAGCGACCCCCAAATCAAACCTTTGTCATGCAGGCTCAGCTTAAGTCCCTCAAGAACGGATAGTCCTGCCTGGCCATCTTCTCTTATTTCCGCCTTGTCTTCAGGCAGAAGAAAACAAAGCATAAGGCCAATAGCAGCGAAGACAGCGCCCAGACCGAAGCCTTTCGGGTAACCGAAGCGTGCGATGATCTGACCGCCGATGAAAGTGGCGACAATAATTCCGGCACTGTTAACAAAGCCCAAATGACCGACTGCTGAAGTGCTGTCGTCAACCTTATAGTTCATATAAAGAGCGGATACCTGAACCCAGAAGGCAGCGGCCACTCCGCCCATAGCGCGGAAAATGAAAATCATCCCGATTTCCTGCGTAAACATCAGGCCCAGGGCACTGATAAGGGCTGCAGTCATTCCCGCAATAACGAAAGCCTTCTTTTTTTGCAGATAATCGGACCATATGCCCAGTGGCAAACGCAAAATCATTTGAGTGAAACCATAGCCACCCAGAATCAGGCCCGATTGGGTCAAAGTGGCACCGACCTCTTCCAGATAGGGAGTAAAGAGCGAAGGATATGTGTAGAGGCCCATCCAAAAAAGTGTTGCGATAACAAGCAGCAAGCGACTTTTGTTCCTGGAACGCCAATTACTAAGCGAGGATGAGAATTCCTGTCCTGTCATATTTGCCTCCTTCGTTGTAAAGGGTATTATAGACTATGCCCGAATTGATTATCTTGAAGAAATAGTTTATATAGGAATGACTGATGAATATTGATGAATTGATTAAAAAAGTTGAGCAGAAGGAAAGTGATCTTGTGGAGTTGCGCGAGCGCTGGAACCGCCGCGCTGCCGGTTTTCCGGCACTCCCTGATGAGAAACAGGAAAACAGCTTTGCTTTCCTTGAGCAGTTTATGACTCTCAAAGACATACAGCTTCTGGATGTCGGCTGCGGATCCGGCCGCTATCTTTTATTGGCTTTGGAAGCCGGAGTGAAAAAAGTTGTCGGTGTCGAGATTGCCGATAAGATGCTGGAAAAAGCGGAACAGACTCTGACGGAAGCTTCATGGACCACGGCAGATTATGAACTGGTACGCTCTTCCTGGGAGGAGATCGACTTGACAGAACGTGACTGGGTCAGAAAATTTGATCTGGTTATGGCGCTTAAAACTCCTGCTCTCAACTCCGTTGCCAATATCAAAAAAATGCTGACTGCATCGCGTTATGCATTCTTTTTCTCTAATCACCTGCAAAGGATTGAACCGCTGTTTCAGACACTTTACGCAAAAGTTCACGGCTATGAAAAAGCTTTCGGCAACGAACATGCACACGTTCTGGCTGAACTGTTGGAAGCCTGGGGCTACAAAGTTGAAACGCATACCTTTGAAATAAGTGAAGTCCGCGATGAGCCCATAGCTGACCTGCTGATCCGTTACGGAGACTGGATTTTCAGAGATTTCCCGACAGCAGAAGAAAAAGACTGGCTCAGGAAAGAACTGGTGGAACTGAGTGCTGACGGCGAGACTGTAAGGCACACCGCAACTACCACAGAAGCCTATAGCTTTGTTGACGTTCGTGGATTAGATCCGACAAGTTTATAACTTCAGTAAGCTCCTGTAACCGGACAGACAAAAACCCCCGCGGTCGCTGTATACCAGCATTTGCGGGGGTTTTCTCTTTGGCGTACCTGCCAGAACTTGAATCCGGAACCTTCTGATCCGTAGTCAGACGCTCTATCCAATTGAGCTACAGGTACATTTCAGCTTTACTATACTATCGCTCAAGTCATTCTTTGTCAACAAGTCGTGGCTGACAGTGGGGACAGAAGTGTGTGCCTCGTCCGCCAAGGCGAATTTTCTCGATTTCAGAGCCACAGACGTCGCAAGTTTTGCCTTCTTTCTGGAAGACCCTTAGCTGGAGTTGAAAATGCCCCCTGTTCCCCAGTCCATCCACATAATCACTGAAACTGGTGCCCTGATGACCGATACCTTCAGCTATAACTTCGCGCACGGCCTGTTGTAAATTGAGGGCGTCTTCTTTCGATAGTGTTTCATTCAATCGGGCAGGATGAATGCCGGCTCGAAAGAGTGCTTCGTCACAATAGATATTACCTATGCCGGCAACGACTTCCTGATTCAGCAGAAGTGATTTTATCGTACTGCGGGGCCGGCGTTTAATCTGGGCAATAAAATCAGCGGAAGTCCACTCTTCAGTCAGAGGCTCGGGACCTAATCTGGAGAAACCCGGATCCATACTTTCACCTCCGGGAGGGA
>JAAYEX010000204.1 GCA_012728535.1 Clostridiaceae bacterium
AAATGGAACAAGTTCTGCAGCAGAAGGGCTACTCCATGCTTTTATGTGCCTTGGAGTCAGATGATGAACAAAGCAAAAAACATATCCAACATATTGTTGACCTGAAACCTGAAGGAATAATCTACGCATTAGATAGAGCCCATATAGTTGGTGTAAATTGAAAAAGTGAGTCATGCCCACTCTTTGCTACAATGGTTTTTGAAGAAAATCATAAGCGAGGAGCAGAAACATGACTCAACTCAATATTACACTAAGTGAAGAAACTCTTAAAGAACTGATGCTTGGCGACCGTGACGAGGCAGTACGAAAATTGCTGGAATCAGTCTTTAATGCAGTATTGAATGCAGAGGCAAGCGAACAGGTGGGAGCGGATCTTTACGAACGTACAGACGAACGCGTGACCTATCGCAACGGCTACCGTGAACGGCAATACAAGACCAGAGTAGGCACATTGGATCTGCTCATACCCAAGCTTCGTAATGGCACTTTTTCGACCACTCTCTTTGCCAATTACGAGCGAAGTGAGAAGGCTCTGGTTCTCTCTCTGATGGAGATGGTGCTGCAAGGGGTCTCCACCAGAAAGGTGTCCCGTATAACTGAAACCCTCTGCGGCAGCAGTTTTAGTAAGAGCACAGTCTCGAAGCTTTGTGAGGAACTTGACAAGGAAGTGGAACAATTCCTCAAACGTCCATTAACTAGGGCTTACCCTTTTCTCATTGTTGACGCCATCTACGTAAAGGCAAGAGATAGCGGCAGTGTTAAGTCTAAAGGTCTGCTTGTAGCAATAGGAGTAAACGAGGACGGTCATCGCGAAGTATTGGGTTTTAAAGCCGGCGACGGCGAGAGTTACGAGTTCTGGTTCAGTTTCTTTTCTGAGCTGAAAGAGCAGGGCCTTCAGGGAGTTGACTTAGTCACTTCCGACCAACATAAAGGGCTGGTTAAGGCCATCCGGAAGCAGTTTGAGGGGGCATCCTGGCAACGCTGTCAAACTCACTTTTCCAGGAATGTTCTGGACAAGGTGCCAAAGAAGGCACAAAGAGAGGTCAAGCTACGTCTGAAGGACATTTACAACAGTCCTGAACTGGAAGAAGCAAGGGAAAGAAAAGAAGCACTTCTGGACTATCTGGAAGAACATGCTCCCAGGGCCGTTGAAACCCTCGATAACGGTTTTGACGATATAACAGCAGTATTCCAGCTTCCAGAGGTCTGCAGGAGACGCCTGAGGACCTCCAACAGCCTTGAGAGAGTGAATCAGGAGTTAAGGCGCAGAGAACGCGTGATCCGCATATTTCCAAACGAGGCAAGTATTGAGCGCCTCCTCGGAAGTCTCTTGATAGAGATGCATGAGAACTGGATCAGCGGAAGAAGGTATATAGATACGGAAACTTACTACGGGGCCCGCGAGAATTTTTCTAATACCTCTGCAGAGGTATTAGAAAAACAAGCAGCATAACAGTACACATTGTGGTAAAGGAATTTACACCAACATTTAGGACTTGACTTTTTGCCCGGCATTTATCACCGTTTTGCACTTATGGAACCAGATAAGATAGAATTAATCATAGAAAGTATTCTTTTTCGGATTTTGAAAAACCGTCTTGATCTATGTGCCGACTCACCAATAAGAGAAAGAGGAATCATCATGAAAGAAGAAATGCTTA
>JAAYEX010000205.1 GCA_012728535.1 Clostridiaceae bacterium
CTGATATACGGAACTGTATCATGCCAAAGCTGATGGCCGAAGTTAAAAAGGTTGCCACCATATAAATGGACGCGATAACGGCTCCCTGCACCATTGTAAGGAGCCGGTCTCTCTGCGTCCTGGGATTTTCCTTAGTCATAAGCTATTTCTTTTGTTCTGAACAGCGCAGGGCGAAGCACATCTCTTCACCATTTATATCCCACACTTTGTTTTGCGCATCCTGTGGCAATTCGTCTTCAGTGGAGAAGAAAGTCAGACTCGCAGCGAGAACTTCTTCACTGATCTCTTCTTGCCAGCGCTTGACCAGGTCCGTCATTTTTTCATTAGCAGCGACGAAGAGATCTACTCTGTCTGTTACTTCAAAATTAATCTCGCGCCTCATTGACTGCACCTTGCTGACTATTTCACGCACAAAACCTTCTTCGATCAGCTCTTCTGTCAACTCTGTCTGCAAAGCTACGGTCAAAGCGCCTTCGCTTTCTGTTACATAACCGGCAACAGGCACCTCAGTGTACAGAAGATCTTCTTCTGTCAATTCGTAAACTGTGCCGTCAACGTCCAAAGCAATGCTTTCTCCCCGTTTGATTGCCTCCATGGTTGCGCGTCCCGGCAGTTCCGGAATCAACTCACGTGCTTTATTAAGGTCGCTCCCCATACGCTTACCCAGAGTGCGGAGTTGGGGTTTAAATTCATAGTCAACCAGTTCGGAAGCCTCAGCGCCAAACTCGATATCCTTAATGTTCAATTCGTCTTTAAGCAGATCTATCAGATCAAGCGGCAGCTCCCTGCCCCCGACAACTATGGCTTTAGCCAGAGGCTGTCTGATCTTTAGCTGTGCAGTGTTGCGTGCGGCACGACCCAAACCTACGAGGTCAAGCAGTAGATCCATATCGCTTTCAAGTTTTTCATCGATTAAAGACTCATCTGCTTCAGGATAGTCTTCAAAATGAACACTTTCCTGCGCAGAATCCAGATGTCCGACAACAATATTCTGGTAAATCATTTCCGAAATAAACGGAGTGTAAGGAGCAATCAGGCGAACCAGTTTCTCCAGGACTTCGTATAAGGTCAGATAGGCAACAATTTTGTCGTCATCCATTTCAGGTCCCCAATATCGCTCACGCGAACGGCGGACATACCAGTTTGAGAGCTCGTCCAGAAAAACTTGCAGACAGCGTGATGAGCCCGTGATGTCGGTTCTTTCCAGGCGTTTATCAACATTTTTAATCAGGCTGTTGAGCCGGCTCAAGATCCAGCGATCAATGACTGTACGTTTTGAAACGTATTCAGCCTTATCGTAATTCTGCGGTTCAAAATTATCGATATTGGCGTAAAGCACGAAGAAGGCATAGGTATTCCACAGGGTGCCCATGAAACGGCGCTTGCCTTCGTTTACCGTTTCTTCTGAAAATCTTGTCGGCAGCCAGGGCTGACTGGTGGTGAAAAATGACCAACGAGTAGCGTCTGCACCTTCTGAAGCAAATATGTCACTGGGGTGGATGACGTTGCCGATGTGCTTGGACATCTTGACTCCTTCACCGTCAAGCACGTGGCCCATAACCAAACATGTTTTGTAGGCCGGGCGGTCAAAGAGAAGAGTGCTGATGGCATGAAGGGTATAGAACCAGCCGCGGGTCTGGTCGATAGCTTCGGAGATGAAGTCAGCCGGAGCACTGGCATCGAAGATTTCCTTATTGTCAAAAGGATAGTGGTACTGGGCGAAAGGCATGGCTCCGGAGTCAAACCAGCAGTCGATCACTTCCGGTACACGCGTCATTTTGCCACCGCATTCTTTACAGGCAAAATGAACCTGATCAATACCGGGTTTATGGAGCTCAATATCTACAGGCACTTCAGGCGCCAAAGAGTGCAGTTCTTCTAAAGATCCGACACAATGTTCCGCATTGCAGGATTCGCATTCCCAAATGGGCAGGGGTGTGCCCCAATAACGCTCACGTGAGAGATTCCAGTCGACAACATTTTCAAGGAAATTGCCGAAACGACCTGTACCGATGTTCTTGGGGATCCAATTGATTTTTTTATTGTTTTCGATAAGTTCATCACGTACTTTCGTCATGGCGATGAACCAGCCTGAACGGGCATAGTAAAGCAAGGCTGTATCGCAGCGCCAACAGAAAGGATAGTTGTGATCAAAATCCTTGCTGAATAATAGCAGGCCACGCTCATCGAGATCTTTAATAAGATTCGGGTCAGCATCTTTGACAAAAACACCTGCAAATTCACCTGTCTCTGCAGTCAGCTTGCCTTCCAGATCCACCAACTGAATATGGGGCAGATTATGTTTGCGCCCGAGACGGGCATCGTCCTCACCAAAAGCCGGTGCGATGTGGACTATTCCTGTTCCGTCATCAAGGTTTACGTAGGGATCAGCGACAACATAAAAGGCACTCTGCTGATCTTTGATCAGCTGGTTGGCGTAGTCGAAAATCGGAGTATAGCGTTTATTCAGCAATTCACTTCCGGGCATGGTGCGGATAATCCTGGCATTTTCACCGAAAACTTCTTCTATCAGGGCTGTTGCCAAATAATAGCGGCTGGTAGCTGTATCGTGTTCGGGGCAGCCTGCGACTTCAACCAGGGCGTATTCTTCATCTGCGTTAACGCAAAGTGCCACGTTTGAAGGCAGGGTCCAGGGCGTTGTCGTCCAGACAGCAAAGTAGGTGTTATCCTCCCCTTCTACAGGCATGCGCACATATATGGAGGTCTCAGTTACATCTTTGTAGCCCTGAGCAACTTCATGGCTGGAGAGGGCTGTCCCGCAGCGCGGACAATATGGCACAACACGGTGACCTTTGTAGATAAGATCCTTTTCCCAGATCTCCTTAAGCGCCCACCAGACCGATTCGATGTAGTCGTTTTCATAGGTAACATATGCATTTTCCATGTCAACCCAGAAACCTACGCGCTCAGTCATCTCTTCCCATTCACTCAGATACTTCCAAACGCTCTCTTTACACTCGGCTATAAACTCAGCTACACCAAACTCTTCGATGTGTTCTTTACCATTAAGACCCAGTTTTTTCTCAACTTCGAGCTCAACCGGAAGTCCATGTGTATCCCAGCCGGCCTTGCGCGGAACATAGTAGCCTTTCATAGTACGATAGCGGGGAATCAAGTCTTTAATAACCCGAGTCAGAACATGGCCGGCATGCGGCTCTCCGTTCGCGGTAGGCGGCCCTTCGTAAAAAGAATAAATCTCATTTCCTTTGCGCTGAGACAATGACTTGTCAACTATATCGTGTTTCTTCCAAAACTCCAGCACTTCCAGTTCACGCGGGACAAAATCCAAACTGCTATCAACTTTTTTATACATTCTACTTCCCTGTTTCTCTAAGTTTACTTATATATTCATATTAGTTTTTTCATCTAAAGAATTATACGAGCATAGCCAGCAAGTGTCAACGAGAAGCAATTCCACTAAGGTCTAAGTCCCGAACGTCAGACAAATTTCACCTTCGCCTGCCTGTATGAGTTTTGATTAGAAAGAAGTAAGTCTTTAATCATATCTCAATAAATATTATATATTGTATGCACTATCACTAAGATTTATATTGATATGTGGCATTCTTCGTGATATTCTAACGACAGAGATGTTCTCTCCCTGAGAGAGAAATATAACCTGAGGAGGTAATATATGTTTGAAAAAGCATTCAAACTGAAGGAGCATGGTACCGACGTCAA
>JAAYEX010000300.1 GCA_012728535.1 Clostridiaceae bacterium
CAAGATCAGTGCCGGGAAAAAGCAGGAGTATTTCCCCGATGTCCAAGCCCTCTTTACTGTCAGCCTGCAAGATATGCAGGAGGACCTGAAGATCAGTGTCGGGCCTGTAGCACGCTTTTTCGAGCTAGTTTTGGCTCTTGACAAAAACTATCAGAAGGAAAAGTTTTCTCGCAATCAGCTGGAGTTTGCAGACTTTGAACACGGAGCCTTTCAGCTTTTGCAGGAGGAAGATATCCGCCTCGAAGTGCAGAATCACTACGATGAAATCTATATTGATGAATACCAGGACACAAGCAGCATCCAGGACGGAATTGTTTCCGCAATTGCCAGAGACAATATCTTCATGGTTGGAGATGTAAAACAAAGCATCTACCGTTTCCGCTATGCCAATCCGGCCTTATTTCAGCAACGGTCTGACAAAGCGGTCTTCTTTTCAGGCTCAGCAGATTCAGAAGCGAAAGATTACCTGTTGAATCTTTCCACCAACTTCCGCAGTCAGAGCAACATCATCGACTTTGTTAATGAAGTCTTCAGCTCCTTCCTCACCCGTGAGGCAGCAGAGATTGAATATGATGAGAGTCAGCGCCTGTACGTCAGGCCCGGAGCAGGTGAACCCGGCCAGGTCAGCTGGCGTATCCTGACAAATACAGGTGAGGATCTTCCCGAGCCCTCGGAAGCCGACAATGATTTTCCAATTAACCTTCTCAGCTTCACCCCGGCTAATGAGTTCCAAAGATTATCTCTGCTCGCAGCGGACACGATTAAGTCTCTGCAGGATGAAGGCGCGGAGTTAAAAGACATAGCACTTTTGTGCTCTACCAATGCTCAATGCAAGAACCTGCGCGACAGCCTGGAAAAGCAAGGCATACCTGTAACCGGAACCTTTGGCGGTATCTACCCTGAGAACCTGCTTATGCGTCAGTTTGAAGCTTTGCTTAATGTCCTGGACAATCCGCGCCAGGACATTCCCCTGGCAAGCTACCTGGCATCCGCCCTTTGTGGTGACCCCCTGAGTCCTGCAGAATTCATGCGCATCCGCCCTCTGGCAGAGCAGAAATTCTCAGCAGAAGAGAAACCGAAACTCCGTTATTTTCATGAAAGAGTAATGCTGATTGAGAGTTTTTCCGCCTGCGAGGACGAAAGTGATGAAAAAATCCGCCTGAAAGTCAAGCAGGCCATGGAGCGGATTAAACACTGGCGACTTCTTGCCAGGGAACGTAGCAACCGCGATTTACTCAGCCTTATTTTGCAGGAAAGTCAATTTGAAAAACTGCTTGAACAGTCTGATGGCAGCCCCACCGGCCTCCGGGATAGCCGGAGGCGGCTGACAGAGCTGAAACAGTTCCTGGATTTTGTAAAAGAATCATCCTTCCAGGGTTTTGACAGTGTACAAAAACTCCTACAGCGTTTAGAAAAACTACGCAAGCGTGACATCTTCCCCGATGACTCCGATCTGCAGTCAGATCTCGATGCAGTCTGTGTACTCACCTATCACAAGAGCAAGGGTTTGCAGTGGCCTTACGTGATTTTGCTGGGGCTTGGCAACAATCAGGTGCGAGCTGAAACTGACCTTATCTCCATCGACGAGCACGACGGCATCCGCAGCTACTCCTTTTCCGCTGACGGCTTGTCCGTAGCTGATAATTTCCTTAACCGCGAGAAGAAAAAGCGGGAGGAAGAGCGGGAGCGGGCGGAAGTCTGGCGCCAGCTCTATGTCGGCATGACCCGGACTCAGGATCGGCTTTTCCTGATGAGTGAATACCGCAAACTGCCAGCAGACGACAGCTTCATCCAAACCAATTCTGCTGACATCATCAGCGGATCTCATCAATACAGGAAAACAGGCGAACCCCTGCTGGCAAGCAGCCTGGTCCAAAGAGCCAACAAATATGCGGATATTTTGTGGTCGGTCCTCCTCCTCCGCTATCCGGAGGAAACAATGAAAATCCTCTCCTCTGAAGCGGGAGAGTGCCAACTGCCTCATATCAGCCTTGAAACTATTCCTTATGCTGATATTTTCGAAAAAAGCAATCTCCGCTCCGGGATGGCTGAAGCAGACCCGGATCTCCCTGAAGACATCCTCCTGCTCAGTGACTTGGCCTTTGACAGTGATTCTCCGACCGCCCGGGTAGAAGACCTGGTCGCACTCTTATGTGATGACCTGCCCTACCGGCCTGCTGCTGAAGCACCGGCCAAACTCACAGTCAGCGAACTGAAGCGGGCTGCCGACAGGGAATCTCTTCTTGTGGAAAATGAACAGGCGGAAGATCGTGAAGCCGGTCTGTCCTTTGAAAGCTGGATCGGCAAAAAGGAAAAGTTTGAAGGCAGGCAAGCAGAGGAAATGGCCCTTACTTTGCGGAGTGCAGAGACTGATAATACCGGACAAACAGCAGCTGACCGGGGCACACACCTACATAGTTACCTGCGCTTTCTCGATCTGGAC
>JAAYEX010000206.1 GCA_012728535.1 Clostridiaceae bacterium
AGACCGGTATAGGATTCAACGTCGCGCTTGACCCTCTCCTGAATGGTCCAGGCTACCTCAGGCAATACATGACCAAAATCAATGATCGGATAAACTGTAATGACCACATCATCGGCATCTTCTTTGCGAAAAGAAACACGAACGCCCATGCCTTCGTGTTCCAGGCCGATTACTTCCTTGATATTTGCAACAACACTTCTATCAAGTGATGACACACCTTCAGTCGCCAAAGCTGCTTCTGCAGCATACTGGGCAATAAAACCACGTGACATGGTTTGTTCGCCCTTGATCGAAACATGTCCTCTTTCTTCAGACATGCTAGGCCCGTTCTAAATACTCCCCGCTACGAGTGTCAATTCGGATTATGTCTCCGGTTTCAACAAACATGGGAACTTTGATCTCCGCCCCGGTCTCGATTACAACAGTCTTCATTGCACTTTGTGCTGTATCGCCACGTACCGCCGGTTCACTTTGTGTCACCTCCAGCTCTACAGAAATGGGCAGTTCTACCTGCAGGATTTCCCCTTTATAGGTGACAATGTGAGAGACCATGCCTTCTTTTAAAAATCTCAGTGCATCTCCAAGCAGGTCCTGATGAATCGGCATTTGCTCATAAGTTTCAGTGTTCATGAAATAGTAGAGCTCGCCATCTTTATATATATAAGACATATCCGCACGCTCTAAACGAACCTGCTCGAACTTCTCTGACGGATTAAAAGTGCGCTCAACAACACTTCCGCTCATCAAATTTCTATATTTTACGCGAACGAAGGCCGAACCTTTTCCAGGTTTTACATGCTGAAACTCAACAACCTGAAAAACATGACCATCCATTTCAAAAGTAACGCCATTCCTAAAATCGCCGGCACTTATCATATTCCCTCCAAATCAAATATTACTGTTATTATGCTTAGAGTTGATAAATTATCAACTTGGTAGACATATTCTAGTTCATTAGTAACACTGTCGCAAGCAATGGATGAGCACAGCTGCTACAATGATCCGGAGGTAAATAATGATAAAAAGCTTAAGAGAGAAAGTAAGAAAATCCTTTTTTCCTGATAAAACTGTTGAAGCGGTAATCGATATTGACTTTGAGGCTTTAAAACGTCAAGGTTTTCGTGTTATTTTGTTGGATATTGATAACACACTGGTTCCTCATGGGACACACTCAGCAGATGAGTCTGCATTAAAAATCCGGGACACTCTAGACAATATCGGCCTGGCACCTGTTGTCTGTTCCAATGCAAAGTCAGAGAGGCTGTTTAGTTTCAGCGGATCACTTGATGTTGAATGTATCAAGGATGCGAAAAAACCGGCTCCTCATGCTATAAATGATTTTATGCAGCGTAATGATATTAAAGCTGATGAGATAATAATGATCGGAGACCAGCTAATCACTGATGTTTTGGCTGCAAGGCGAGCAGGCATTCCGGTGATCCTTTGTGAACCGATCAGCAAGAAAGAAGTATTCTATGTCAGATTAAAACGACCTCTGGAAAGACTTCTCGTTTGGATTGGCGGCAAAGATATATTTAATGCCCTCAGGGAGGTTAAGATTGATAGTTTGTAAATTTGGCGGATCATCACTGGCCAGCGCCGGACAAATAAGAAAAGCCTGCTCCATTTTTTTGGATAATTCGGAACGCAGGATTATGATAGTGTCAGCACCGGGCAAACGTTCAGAAGTGCCAGGTGATAAAAAGATAACTGATCTTCTAATTGATCTGGCCAATGTTCGCTGGGCCGGACTTGATGGAAATATGGAATTGCTGGCTATAAGTGACCGGCTGTTTTCTTTAGTCTCCGAACTGGACCTACATCCAAGCATTGCGGATCAGCTTCTGGCTGATGTTGCTCGCAGCAGCGAGGAAACAACAGTACACCACAAAATTTACCGGGACGGCATTGTAGCCCTGGGAGAAGCTATTTCCGGCCGCATTGTTACAGAATATCTGAATTCAATTGGCGTTAAAGCAAAATTGGTTGATCCGCGAGATGCAGGACTGATTTTGTCCTATTATGCGGGTCTCACCCATATTTTGCCTGAGTCTTATGATAATCTCAGCACACTTGCCTCCTCAGAGGAACTGGTTATTTTTCCCGGATTTTATGGGCGGACTGAAGAAGGAAATACTATCACCTTCTCCCGTGGCGGTTCTGATATAAGCGGAGCTGTGGTCGCTGCAGCAACAGCAGCTGATCTATATGAAAATTGGACAGATATGGATCACGTATATGTGGCCAACCCCATCTATATAAATGATCCCGAACCGATCAAAGAGTTGAGCTATACCGAAATGCGTGAATTAGCGTATATCGGTTTCTCCATCATTCATCCGGAAGCATTGGAACCGCTGTTTACACACAGAATTCCGATCCGTATCGCTAATACGGATAACCCTTCAGCAGAAGGTACCATGGTTTTAGCTGAGCGGACACATCTCGACAATGTCATCACCGGCATAGCAGGTAATGACGATTTTTGCACAATAAATATTCGACGTGTCTTATTGAACCAGGAACGTGGTATTCTCTTGAAAATTCTGACTATTTTCAATGAACTCGATATTAATATCGAGCATGTGCCGACTGGAATTGACTCACTTAGCATAATTGTTCGCGGTACGGAATTTTCATTGGAAGATGAAGTAGTGCTGCGCGGTCGCTTACAGGTTGACCTGGGCATGGATGATATTGAAGTTACACGCAACCTTGCTATTGTCATGATAGTAGGAGAAGGAATGCGAGATACTGTTGGTGTCATTGCAAGGGCTACAGAAGCCATTGCCAGAGAAAATATAAGCATTGAAGTTATTATGTCCGACTATCACGAGATCAGCTGTATTTTCATGATGTCAAAATATGAAATGACCCGTGCCATGCACGGGCTTTACAATGAATTTTTTCCCGCTACTGGATAGTGTTCAATATGGACGTTTATTATCAGTAATTATTTGCCTGCCGCTTACAAAATTATTTAGGAAATTAGCCTGCGGATTACGGAGCTTGTCTGCCGTTATCTGCTGCCTGTCAATATATACGTAGCCCTGCTTTTGAATCGTATAGGCATAGGGTGTACCGCTGCCTGACTGGAGGACAAAACCTGAATTGGCAAGATAGCTTGACAGAAGTGAGTTTGCTTCAACATGGTTCCCGAAGGGAAAGGCATAAATTCTTAGATCAGTGATAAATTCAGCTATTTCTTCCTGCATGTGTTCAGTGTCCCAACTTAGAGAACTGAGGCTTTGATCCGGAACAGAGATCCTGTTATAAGACTGAGATGCAAAGACCCATTGTTTGTACTCAAGGCTTGCAAAGATCTCTCTAAGTTTCTCCCGATTTGCTTCGAAATCATTCACTGAATCCAAATAAAAACTTAGGCCGATGCTTTGTGCTTGATCTCTCATGCGAACAAGGTGCTCACTATTCAGTGGATAGCCCAAAAGACCGTCCGCCCCCGACAACACAATTACAGCTTTTGCGCCATTAAATGTAAAATCCGGGTATTCCTGCAAATAGTCTTCTAATATATCAATGGCTGTTGAATTGCTCTGCAGATTCTCTATACCCTGTCGATCCTGAATCACACCGAGAACGTTGGACTCCTCATCCAGATCCAGCCGTGAGCAGATTCCGCTTTCGACCCTTTGTGGAGTGAAGTAAAAATCATCCAAAAAGATTAAAAGAGGTTTCTTGCCTGAAGGGATCAAGACACGCTGGAAGTTGCCGGCTTCATCAACTATCTCATTGCCGTTGATAAGAACATAATCATTTTCATATAGCGCTTCCAGTAAGAGTCGGAATTCTGCAGCAGTAAGCAAATCCTCATTTGCCCTGTCAGCGAAAACATCATTGTCAAAAGCGCGCTCTGAATCAGCAATGATAGGTTTAACAGATATAGCCTCTATGGGGTCACTCCAATAGATTAATTTGCTTGGAACCATCTTGTCTGTGAGATTTTTAGCCTGTATTAATTCTTCTCTGTCAGGAAAATAAAAGTCTATAGACCTAATAATCAAGCTGGCATCATAGAGTCTTCCCTGCTCGATTAATCGCTGTATTTCGGGCATGCGCAGAAGGTAGAGACTATCCAGCGCTTCCATTCTGAGATCCTCCAGTATGTGATCCAAGGAGCGCATACGGGAGTATTCTGAATCGCCTAAACTCTCAAATGCATCTGCAGAAGCACTGTATTCTCCCTGCTGTAGAAGTTGATATGCAGGCTCAAGTGCAGTTTTGAAATCACGGATCAAAACAAACTCATTGACCTGCTCGCTAAGAAATCTCTTGAATTCCGGTACAGGATAAAGAGTTTCCAAAAAATGAATGTACTCAGCTTCACTGATAACGTCCAGCACATAATCCTTAAGTACATCTTCAATCACTTCCAGGCTGTCATCACCCACGATAGACATGCTGAGGGAGAGTCTTTCAGCTTCCTCAGATGAGAGAGAATTGCCTCTTAAAACAGACTCAATCAATGATTGTGAATAAGTTGACAGTTGAATTTCAATCTTGTCTCTTATGAGGATGGCATCAGCCAATTCTGCAGAATTATCTCCCGAATCCGCTCCATCTGCAATAATCTTTTGTGCTTGTCCATGGATTGAGATAATTTCTTCAAAATCGGAATGTTCCAGAGCTTTGTCATAAGCTAGCTGGAAATCATACGGTTCTAAACTCTTCCTAAGAAGAAAGAAAAGAAGCAAAGCAATAACAAGAACAGCAATGCTCCAAAAAGCGATTGTTCTCAGTTTCTTTTGTCTATAAGGGCCGGTGAAAAACTTTACTTTTCTCATCTTTAATCAATCAAACTAAGTTGCCGCCCTTCAAGCGTCTTTTCCCTGATATAGCGACCGGAACCCGGAAGTGTCTGCACCCGGTAGTATGTTTCATCTTCTATTTCTCCCCTGATCTGCTCTAGTGGCACAACTTTAACTATAGGATCTTTTTTAGCACCGCGAATTACAGCAGTTCCCTGAGCAGATCTCGTTATTTTCCGGGTCAGTTGAGAACTGTCAAAAATCAGCATCTTGCCTTTCTCAGTTTGCAAGGCGAAGCTGGGATCCTGGTCTTCTGCCCGGAAGCGGATTAATCTTATTTCTGAAGAATCGCTGAAAGCCTTAATCAGTTTCCTGCGATTTTGTTTTGTCTCATAGTGACTGGCGTCAAATCGAACACCCTTACCATTAGCAAAAACAGCAATAAATTCACCTTCAAATGGCTCAGTTGCAGCGTGAACGCAGACAACCCGTTCCTCTGCTTCCAGTTCCAGAAGGTTAGGAGTATATTCTCCAAGCAAGGACGGCCTTGAATCCTCAATCTCCCAGGCCATCATTTTGTAAGCGTTTGCCTTATCCGTAAGAAAAATGAGTTCTGATTGATTGGTGGCATCCTCTTCAATAATTATTCGATCGTTTTCTTTAAGTTTTAGATCAAAGTTGACACGCAATGATGTTAGAGCCAGTTTCTTAAAGTAGCCTTCTTCAGTCAGGAAAATTCGGATATTGTAGTCTGGAATCAAATCCGTAACTTCCGGAACTTCAATATCATCAGGATCAATAAGTCTGGTACGCCGTTCACGGCCATATTTTTTTGAAAGATCTTTCAACTGATCAGAAATAAGTTTTCTTTGACGCCTGGCACTATTCTCCAGCTTCTCCAGATCCTCAATTTCGACCATCAAATCC
>JAAYEX010000026.1 GCA_012728535.1 Clostridiaceae bacterium
CTACTACAAGTGCAGCCAGAAAAGTGGCGTATATAATTACACTGTTAAGATGCGTCGTCCTGTTCTGGTACACTTTATCCATGCTTCGTCCGGTAGATTTAGCCGGCTTTCTCTTGCGGGATGCAGGTGCAGGAGCAGGGGCAGGTGGCGTTATAATTTCAGCAAGCCATGGATTTACATATCCACGATCCTGCTCAATGTTGTCAACAATTTTTGACTCATTTTGTATAGCCTTCAGCTGTGGAGTTCTAATTCCTTTGTTGGTAGTAGATCTTTTGTTATCGTATTTGTCAGTATTCATCACAGACTCCTAGAAGCGGAAGTATAGGAAGGGGTTGAACCCGGATGCTACCAGAGACATGGTAGAAAAGAAAAGTAGTCCCAGATAGACGATCGAACTATAAATTCCGAAAAGCGGTTCTCTTTTTTTCATATTCTTCATTAAACGCTGCACCGGTTTCTTACTCCTCAACCAGGGCAGGAGCGGCATTGCCAGTGCAAAAGCGATGACTATAAATATCAGGTGATTTTGCAGCAAGACCACACCGCGATTGGTCACGAAACTACTGCGTGACTGGAACATCCGTTGTAATAGCGTGCCAATACCGCTCATAGATTCCATCTTGAAGAAAACCCAGCCTAAGATAAAGGTCGCCCAGGTGTAGACATGTCCAAAAATACCGGGAAGTCTTTCCAGCAAACGTAAGAGGAACAACTTTTCTATTGTTAAGAGGACGAAATAATAGATACCCCATAAAACAAAGTTCCAAGCTGCGCCATGCCATAGGCCTGTCAAAGACCAGACTATAAACATATTTAAAATCTGTCGGGGCAGTCCCAAGCGGTTACCTCCGAGTGGGATGTAAACATAATCCCGGAAGAAAGTGCTCAAGGAAATATGCCAGCGCCGCCAGAAGTCAGTTACACTTTTCGCTACATAAGGATACTTGAAGTTCTCCTTAAAGCGGAATCCGAACATGTGTCCAAGACCGATAGCCATATCTGAATAGCCCGAAAAGTCAAAGTAAATCTGGATAGAAAAGGCAAGAATGCCGATCCATGCCTCCAGACCGTCCAGAGAAGCAAGTCGGGTTGAGTCCAAAGTCAGGCCGACTATTTCAGCGGCATGGTTGGCGATTAAGACTTTCTTTGCCAGTCCGACCAGGAAACGTCCGACTCCCTGTGCAGTTTCTTCGAAGCTGACACGGCGTTCTCCAATTTGTTCCGCAATATCCGAATAACGGACAATAGGTCCTGCGATCAGCTGTGGAAAGAGAGAAACGTAAAGCATCAAATTGTAGAATTTCTTTTGAACTTCCGTTTCTCCACGATAGACATCAATAATATAGGTCAGAGTCTGGAAAGTATAAAAAGATATGCCTATAGGAAGAGAAAATGAGGGTTCAGGGAAACTTGTTCCTAAAATATTATTGATTGTCTCAAAAATAAAACCTGAATATTTGAAAACAACAAGCGAAGAAAGACAAAGAACAACAGACAGTATCAACCAGCTTCTCGCCGCTGCTCTGCTTTTGCTGCGTTCCATAGCCAGACCTATAAGCCAGACTCCGAACACTGTAGCAACCATCAGAAACACCCAAACCGGCTCCCCCCAGGCATAGAAGAAGAGTGAGAAGAAAAGCAATACTATATTTTGAATCTTAACTGTACGGGCAAATCGTGTCGCTATGATGCACAGCGGCAGAAAAGCATAGAGAAAAATTAAACTTGAAAAAACCATATAACTCCAAAAAAGGTCTCAGTGCGAGAAAAAATAAATGCAAACTGATCAACGATAATGATAATCTAACGTGATCAAAGTGACAAGCTAAGAGTCAGTTTATCAATTATACTGGTATTAGATTAATGACCGATACTTAGCTTGTAAAGGAGCCATCTTGTGCCAAATAATGAACTTCTTCTATTAGTAGACACGAACAGTCTGATGAACCGGGCCTTCTACGCTTTAGCCGGTCGCAGTAATATGAAAGCACCGGACGGTACGCCTACAGGCGCACTATACCCCTTTCTCAACATGATATTTCAGTACATTGACATATATGAGCCTAAGTATATGGCGGCCGCTTTTGATCTGCCGGGAGATACTTTCCGCCATCGTGAATACGAAGATTACAAGGCGGGGCGTAGTGCGATGCCTGATGATCTGGCTCTGCAATTCCCAATTGCGAAAGATCTTCTGAAGGCGCTTGGTTTTGCTACGGTAGCTGTAGAAGAATTTGAGGCTGATGATATTATCGGTACTTTAGCAAGGGCAGGAGCGGAAGCCAATTTGGATGTGATCATTTTGTCCGGTGACCGCGATCTCTTCCAGCTGATCGGTCCGCGGACAAAAGTACAATTCTTATCATCTTCCAAGTCAGGCCCGCAATCACAGCAAGTCGCTGAGGAAGATCTGCTGGAAAAATATGGTGTAACAGCCGAACAGTGGGTTGATGTCAAAGCTTTGATGGGTGATCCTTCTGATAATATTCCCGGAGTAAAAGGAGTAGGTGAAAAAACCGCGCTGAGACTGATCAGGGAATTCGGCAGTGCAGCAGAGGTTTTCGAGCATATTGATAAACAAAAAGGCGCATTAAAAACGAATTTAGAAAACGGTAAGTCTGCTGCTGACCTTGCTTATCACCTCTCTTATATAGAAAGAGATGTTGACATACCTGATGAAATGGATCCGCTAAACAGATCCGGCGAAGATTTCCGGGATAATGCTGCCTTGGCTAATCTCTTTTCACAACTGGGTTTTCGAAGTTATTTTGAACGTTTTCCTGAACTACAAAAGTATTTGGGAGAAGAAGTTACAGCAGGGCGTCGACTGCTCGACGAAGCTGAGAGACTACAGCAGTTTGCTACTGTTGATGATTTGATGGCTTCAAAGGTTGAAGGAGATCCGATCGCTTTTTTTCTACCCACTGACTCCCTGCAAGGTCTTTTCCTGACTTCAAAAGGCTTTATTCCGGTCACGGATCTTGAACAGGCAGCAGCGATTCTGTCCGATGAGGACGTCAACTTTGTCACCTGGGATATTAAGCAGCAGTTGCGGGAACAAAAGTTTTTAGCTGATAATAAAAATATATTCGATTCTATGGTAGCTGCTTATCTCTTGCAGGAGGATGGACGCAGTTCAGATTTTGACTATAGTATGCAGGCAGTCCTGGGTGAAGAATTCATGCCGGCTGCTTCCCATGATGAGCAATTACCGCTCCTGGCGGATCTTGACTCACTCAGGAAAAAACAGCTTTTCCAATTACTTAAAGCCTATCCCAAACAGAAGCAAGATATTGTAGGGCACGCCCTGGAGTATCTGGCTGAAGTTGAGATGCGACTGGCTGTAATTTTGGCTGCTATGGAAGTACGCGGTATAAAGGTTGACAAAGAGATTCTGGATCGTAACTCTAATGATATGCAAGGGGAATTGGATAAGCTCGAAAGAAGTATTTATGATCTGGCCGGTCATGAATTCAATATCAATTCTCCACAGCAATTATCAAAAATTCTCTTTGAGGAACGTCAATTGCCTCCGGGTAAGAAAACGGCCTCGGGTTACAGCACAGCAGCTGACGAGCTGCAGCGCCTGTTTGATTTGGATCCGATGATACCTCTGATTCTGGAGTACCGTGAACTGGCAAAGTTGCGTGGCACTTTTGTTGAGGGTTTATTAAAAGAAATTGGGGAAGATGGCAGGGTTCATACAAATTTCAACCAAACGGTAACATCGACAGGACGCTTGTCGAGCTCAAACCCAAATCTGCAGAATATTCCGATTCGTACAGAGCGGGGCAGGGAAATCAGAAAAGTTTTTGTGGCACCTCCCGGCAGGCTTTTGGTAGGTGCAGATTATTCTCAAATTGAACTGCGTCTTCTGGCTCATCTTTCCAAAGATGACGCTTTGATGCAGGCCTTCCGTGACGGAGAAGATATACACACAATCACTGCAGCCAGACTTTTTCATAAAAATGCAGATGCTGTGACCGGTGATGAGAGGGGTGTAGCTAAAACAGTCAATTTCAGCATTACTTACGGTATCAGCGAATTTGGCCTTGCACGTGATCTCGGTATATCAAGACAGGAGGCAGGTGCTTATATCAAACGTTACCATGAACAATATCCTAAAGTGATTTTATGGCTTGATCAGCAGGCTGAGATAGGCAAAGAACAAGGCTATGTGCAAACACTCTTTCATCGCAGGCGTTATTTGCCGGAATTGACTTCTCAGAACTACAATGTATATCAGTTTGGAGTGCGTGCCGCAATGAATGCGCCAGTACAGGGCACGGCTGCTGATCTGATTAAGATCGCAATGGTAAAGGCCATCGATGCTATAAGATCAGCTGATCTGGATGCAAATATCCTGCTGCAGGTGCATGATGAATTGATTCTTGAAGTTGATGAGAATGATGCAGAAGCAGCAGCTGTTGTTTTAAAGTGTGTGATGGAAGAGGCCATGGATCTTGATGTTCCATTGCTTGCTGATACTAAAATCGGGCCTAATTGGGGCGAAATGGAGTAAGAGAGAAAGATGTTCGTTTTAGGAATTACAGGTGGTATTGGTACCGGGAAGACAACAGTTGCTTCTATAGTGAAGGCTGCCGGTATTCCGGTTTTGGATGCAGATAAGATTTCACATGATCTGACCAATAATCCGGGCCCGACATTAGATAAAATATTTGAAATCTTCGGAGAGGAAATCAAAAACGAGGCAGGTACGCTGGATCGCACCAAAATGGCGGACCTAGTTTTTAAGAATAAGAGATCTTTGGATCAGTTGGAAAATATTCTGCACGAAGATGTAATGAACTACATAGTAGCTGAATTGGATGAAGCACGCAGAAAAAAGATGCGTGTTATTGCTCTGGATGTTCCTATACCGGTGAAACATGGATTTTTAGATCGATCAGACTTGGTTTGGGTTGTAAGCTGCTCTGAGGAGAAACGGATTCAACGCCTGATGCGCCGCGGACTCAGCAGGGAAGACGCTGAGCGCCGTCTTGCCGTACAGATGACAGATGAAGAGTATCAGGCTATAGCTGACTATGTTATTGATAATAATGGCAGTCTGGAAGACCTCTACCAGAATGTACGTTGCCAACTTAAAACTGAGCTCGAAGCAAGAGGAATAAAACTGCCGGCTTTATGATTTTTGTTTTTGCGGCTTAAACATTAAAGCGGAAGAGAATTACGTCGCCATCTTCAACCACGTAATTCTTTCCTTCTTTCCTGATCAGGCCTTTTTCACGAGCCAGATGCATGGAAGCAATTTCAGCCAAAGTAGTATAAGGAATAACTTCAGCTGCTATGAAGCCACGTTCAAAATCGCTATGGATCACACCGGCAGCCTGAGAGGCTTTGTAGCCCCTGGGTATAGTCCAGGCGCGAGCTTCTGCTTCTCTGGCGGATAGAAAGCTTATCAAATTCAAAGTGCTGTAACTAAGTCTAATTAAACGATCGAGACCACTTTCTTTTAAGCCGACCTCCTCTAAAAACTCTGCGCGATCTTCCGGAGGCAGCTCCCGGATTTCATATTCTATCTGGGCGCTGATGATTAAGACTTCTGTTTCATCCGCGGCCAGATGATCTATCAGAGCCTGCGAGTATTTATTGCCGTCAACAGCATCCTCCTCGGACACATTAGCAACGACCAATATCGGCTTGGAGCTAAGTAAAAACAGGCTCTGTATAAACTCAGTTTCAGATTCATTTTCCGGGCTATAGTCCCTGGCAGCATGTTCATCATTTAGGAAGCGAAGCAGGCTCTCAATGAATTCAAGTTCAGTTTTCAGACGGGGATCATGACGGCCTTTGTTCAAGCGTTCTGTTTTTTCCCGGCGCCGCTCCAAAAGCTCTATATCGGATAAGATCAGCTCCAGTTCAACAGTTTCCAGGTCTCTTACCGGATCTATACTGCCGGCAACATGGGAGATGTTTTCATTCTCAAAACACCGACAGACATGAACGATTGCGTCGACTTCCCGGATATTGGCCAAGAACTTGTTACCCAGGCCTTCACCACGGCTGGCACCTTTAACAAGGCCTGCGATATCAATGAATTCGATTGTCGCCTCTGTTATTTTAGCTGAGTTATTCAGTTCTGCAAGGAGTTGTAACCGCTCATCCGGTACAGCGACGATGCCAACGTTAGGCTCAATGGTGGTAAAGGCGTAGTTGGCTATCTCAGCCCCTGCCATCGTAAGTGCATTAAATAAAGTGGATTTACCAACATTCGGCAATCCCACGATTCCCAGTTTCATAAATACACCCCAATTCAAAACAGTAAACTGTGAGATTATGTCTGAATAATAACACAGAACGTCTTGACTAAAGTTTTATATCTTCTACCGTAAATATGGAACTGCTTCTATAAAAAAATGTCGACAAACAGATTGGATTAAACATTAAATCGGAAAAGGACCACGTCACCATCCTGCATTAAGTATTTTCTGCCTTCTTTGCGAACCAGACCTTTTTCTTTCGCTTTTTGACTGGAGCCAAGTTTGGCCAGTGTTGAATAGGGGACAACTTCAGCAGCTATAAAACCGCGTTCAAAGTCACTGTGGATAACTCCGGCAGCCTGTGGTGCACTGAATCCTTCAGCAATAGTCCAGGCCCTGGTCTCAGTAGGTCCGGCGGTGAGAAAACTGATCAGTCCCAATGTCTTGTAACTGGCTTTGATCAATCGATCGAGACCGCTTGTCTTCAATCCGATTGCTTCCAGGAAGGCACTGCGCTCATCAGCTTGTAGTTCTTGTATCTCTGCTTCGATTTGAGCACTGATGGTTATAACTTCAATTTTATCCTTGGAAAAGTAATCAGTAAGAGACTGAGATAGATTATTGCCGCTGGCGGCATGATCTTCAGCCACATTAGCTACTATCAGAATCGGTTTGGATGTAAGCAGGAAGAAGTCTTTCATCATAAGCTCTTCTTCTTCAGTTTCCATGATGTAGTTACGGGCAGGTTGCTCTTGTTCAAGGAAGTTTAACAGCGACTTGATGAATCTAAGCTCAGCCATTAGCTTGGGGTCATTATTTTTGGCCATGCGCTCAACCTTATCAAAACGCCTCTCCAACAATTCAATATCTGACAGGATTAATTCCAGCTCAACTGTCTCGAAATCTCTGACCGGATCAATACTTCCGACAACGTGACTGATGTTTTCGTCTTCAAAGCAGCGGCAAACATGGACAATAGCATCTACTTCACGAATATTAGCAAGAAATTTGTTGCCCAGACCTTCACCGTGGCTGGCACCTTTCACCAGGCCGGCAATATCAAAAAACTCAATGGTGGCTTTGGTGATTTTTGCGGAGTGTTCCTGCTCTGCAAGCACGTCCAAACGTTCATCAGGCACTGCAACAACACCTATGTTGGGCTCAATAGTACAAAAGGCATAGTTTGCTATTTCGGCTCCGGCCATAGTAATAGCATTAAACAAGGTAGATTTTCCGACGTTAGGTAAGCCAACAATTCCTAATTTCATAATTACACTCCAAAAAATTAAATCCCTGATTTGGGCACCCGCAAAATAATATCACGAAAAAGGCTTTCCGTCATGAGCTGGAACAGAAATGGTGAAATGAAACAGTTCAGAATAATTTTAATAATATCCCGTCAGACAAATTGACTTCTATTGAACATAAAAGACAGAAAGATTCTCTATTTTAAACATCGGTTTGCTTGACAATATAGCTATGAAGAAATCACAATACTCAAAAATAACAACATGTGCGTTATCAGGCATCGAAGGTGTCTTGATAGAAATCGAGCTTTGTCTGCTGCCCGGGCTGCCCAGTTTTGAAGTAGGCGGTAACTGTGACAGTGCTGTGAGAGAATCTCGTGACCGGGTGCGGGCGGCCATTAATAGCAGCTATTATAATTTTCCGAAGGGGAGGGTCTTGGCTGCTTATGCCCCGGCCACTTTCCCCAAAAGCGGGAGTGCCTTTGATTTACCCCTGGCGCTTGCTGTTCTCCAGGCTTCAGGACAAGTCCACAGACCCGAAGGAGCAAATCCTGTTGCCGCTTTCGGTGAGCTCAGTCTTGATGGACGCGTTCACAGGGTTTCAGGCATACTGAATCGCTTACTGGCCTTGGAAGCATCCGGAGTTAGAGAAGTCATAGGTCCACCATGCGACTTTGATTGTCAGAGCTTCCTCAGCAATATCCGTTACTATGTTGTTTCGAATTTATCTGAGGCAATCGAGATATATTCAGGCATAGTGCCGGCCGCCGGGAGTATTGCAAAAGGGAAAGTAAGTGCAAGCGCAAGTGAAAGTGAAGGTGCAAACTCTGCCAAGCCCGGTATACGTTCATCCGTTCTGAATCGCCTGTCAGGTCAGGAAGCAGGCATCCGGGCTATCACAATAGCTGCAGCAGGTTGGCATCCCTTGCTTCTAATGGGTGCTCCGGGCTGTGGAAAGACCAGCCTGGCCTCTGCTTTAGCAGAGATACTGCCGCCTATGACCGAAGAGGAAGTATTGCAGGTTCTCCTGATTGAACAAGTCTCGGATATTCCTGTTTACCGCGGGGATTTGACGGAACGGCCTTTCCGTAGACCGCATCATTCTATTACTGCCAGCGCTTTGTTGGGAGGCGGTGTTCCTCCAAAGTTGGGGGAATGCACGCTAGCACATTGCGGTGTTTTATTTCTTGACGAAGTAACTGAAGTCAGGCCACAGGCACTTGATGCACTGAGGGAGCCGATGGAACTGAAGAAAATCCATTTGGCACGTTCCAGCTGGCGGGTTACATATCCGTCGGATTTTCTCTTAATGGCGGCATGCAACCCTTGCCGCTGTGGTGAGCGCTTGGAGGCCGGCGCTAGATGTCGCTGTTCCGAATACTCAGTGGAAAGACATCTTGACCGCATCAGCGGACCTCTTTACGATCGTTTCGATTTGGTCGCCCGGCTTAACCGGGTCAAGGCTCCTACTCTGCAGGCATCTCTGGATCAAAATGATGAGACACGATCGAAATCAATTCAAGCTCAAGTAAGATCTGCCTGGAAAAAACAGATGGAGCGCTGTACGTATTTCGGTGAAAAATTCTTCTTTAATAGCAGAATTCCTATAGATCTGCTGATACCTTTTATGCAAATGAATGACAGTTGTTTGAAATTCATCAGTGAGCTGGCCGAAGAGATGCGCTTTTCCTTCAGGGCCTTTCATAGTTTACTTCGTGTTGCCCGTACCATCGCTGATTTGCGTACGGCTGAAGCGGTTGAAGAGGTAGATCTGGCTTTAGCTCTGGAGTATAGGCTGGCACTGCCATCAATATTTTCCGAAAGGAGCAATATAGGTTAATGTTTACCGATATTACACAGAATAAAGAAAAATTGCTTCTGGCCCAGGCATTTTTGCTCGCTGCCAACAAGTGCAAAATTTCTTTGCGGGACAGACGCGAACTGATCATACAAGCAATCAGCTTGCAGAATCTTATGCAGCATCATAAGAAAGGAAGAGAAGAAAGCGAAGCATCCTTACGGGAGGATGTTTTCATAAGTTTTCAAATAACCTATCGCGAGGTCTATAAGCAATTGCAGTCGGAAAATAAGAATTATCCTGCTGACTTGACAGTAAGCTTATGCAATGATTCAACATTTCCTAAACGTCTGAAAGAAATTGACTCTTGTCCATGCTTGCTATTCGGACAGGGAGCAAACTGGGATATTCTAAATTCTTCCGGTCTGGTATCAGTAGTGGGTAGTCGTACTCCCAGTCACTATGGTATGGAAGTGACCCGCTGTTTGGCAGAAGAACTGGCGCGAACTGACCTTGTTGTTGTTTCAGGAGGTGCTGTAGGCATTGATACCCTGGCACATCGCCATACTTTAGCTGCGGAGGGTAGAACCTGTGCCGTGCTGGGTTCAGGACTGAACAAACCATATCCACACAGTAACAAAAGCTTGTTCAGCGAGATCTGTTCCAAAGGAGGACTTGTTATTTCTGAGTTTCTGCTCGACGAGCCACCCAAAAAGCAGAATTTCCCCCAGCGCAATCGTCTGATCGCAGCTCTGGCTGATGCTCTGGTAGTAACAGAAGCAGGGGAGAAGAGTGGAACTCTCATTACTGCCGATTTTGCAGCCGATTATGGTCGGGAAGTTTTTGCAGTACCCGGATCAATCTTCTCAGGGCGCAGTCGTGCTTGCCATCAACTGATTAAGGAGGGTGCTTCTTTACTGCAAGATGTAAATGATCTCGGAATTGCTTTGTCGCAAAAATCGGAGGTTTTCTTATCTTCAGAATTAAAAACAAATACCGCAGGCGCCGGCAAAGGAAGCTTTACAAAAGAAGAGCAAAAGGTACTGGAGTGCCTGTGCATAGCACCCGCCAGCCTGACTGATCTCAGTCGCAAGGCTGAATTACCGATAGAGCGACTGGCTCTGCTACTGGCACATTTGCAAAAAGATGGCCACGTAGACCGAGCCCGCGGACTTTATGCTGCACGTGCCTCCGGTTATAACTTTTGACAAAAGGCCTTAAGATAATGTATATATGTTTAACTGAAGCGACACTATTCGCTTATTTATTATGTGGAAAGAAGATTTATGAGCAAATCATTAGTAATAGTAGAATCGCCGGCGAAAGCAAAAACTATTGAACGCTATCTGGGCGACAACTATGTTCTGCGCTCTTCTATCGGGCATATCCGTGACCTGCCTTCAGGAACCATAGGTGTCAATGTCAAAGATAATTTCAAACCACTCTATGTCAATATGCCGGGCAAAGAGAAGATTGTACGTGACCTTAAGTCTCAGGCAGAGAAAGCAGACAGAGTCTTTCTGGCAACTGACCCTGATCGTGAAGGGGAGGCGATTGCACGCCATTTAGCCCATATTTTGAACCTTGACCCTTATGACAGTATTCGCATTTCATTCAATGAAATTACTGCGGGCTCAGTCAGGAAAGCTGTTGAGGAGCCACGTCCCATAGATATGGATCTGGTAAATGCACAGCAGGCCCGGAGGATTCTGGACCGTTTGGTTGGTTACGAGCTTAGCCCCTTGCTGTGGCAGAAGATCCGGAAAGGACTTTCTGCCGGACGTGTGCAGTCGGTGGCGACACGCCTGATTGTCTTGCGCGAACGTGAAATAGAGGCATTTGTGCCTGAGGAGTACTGGCTTCTGTCAGCCTATCTGCGTAGGGAGGCTAAAGAAAAAGAATTTTTCTCCCGTTATCATGGAGAAGTGGAAGAGGGCAAAGTAAAGGCACATCGCCCCGGTTCCCACGAAGAGGTGTCAGATTTAATTAAAGATATCAAATCTCATGATTTTATCGTAGACGAGGTTAAAAAAGGAAGCCGTCAGCGTAAACCATATGCACCATATACAACCAGTACCTTACAACAGGATGCCTCTCGTGTTCTGGGCTTTACTGCCAAACGCACCATGAGAGCGGCACAACAACTGTATGAAGGCGTTGAGTTGGGCGCAAGTGGTCAAACATCCCTTGTTACATATATAAGAACAGACTCTGTCCGGGTGTCTCAATCTTCTGTTGAAGCAGCCCGTGAATATATCAAATTAAAGCATGGCGCAGATTACGTACCGGATAAAGCTCCTTTTTATAAAAACAAAAAAGCAGCCCAGGATGCACATGAGGCCATTCGTCCCTCGCATTTTGATAAGGCGCCGGAAGATTTGCAGGATTTTCTGACACGCGATCAATTTAAGCTTTACGAACTGATCTGGAACCGCTTTATTTCTTCTCAGATGAAAGCTGCCAGATATTCTACTTTGAGAGTGGATATTTTATCGGGAACGCATTTATTCCGCAGTAACGGTGAAAATTTATTATTTGCCGGCTGGCTCAAGCAGATGGGTCTGCTTGATTTGCCCTCACAAGTCCAAAAAGATGCTGACGATGTCGTTTCGTTGGACATGCCTGAACTGAAGAAAGGCATGAAACTTCTATTGGATCGTCTTGAACCTGAGCAAAAGTTTACGCAAGCTCCGGGGCGCTACACTGAAGCATCTCTGATTAAAGAGATGGAAAATCTCGGCATCGGACGTCCATCAACCTATGCACCGACGATTTCCACGATACAGGACCGCCAATATGTTGAACGCGAAGGCAGAACTCTGTTTCCGACGGAACTGGGGATATTAGTCAATGATCTTCTGGAAGATAACTTCCGCAATATTGTAGATACGGACTTTACCGCACAAATGGAAGAACGGCTCGACAATGTTGAAGAGGGCAAGGAAGACTGGGTCAAGGTTCTGTCTGATTTTTACGGACCCTTCCATGAACAGGTCGAGACAGCCAAGACTTCGGTTGAGAAGATTGAGATCCCCGATGAACCGACCGGACGTAAATGTCCTGAATGTGAAGAAGGTGAGCTGGTCATCCGCATGGGACGTTACGGAAAATTTATCGGCTGTGACCGTTATCCTGAATGCAAATATACAGAGACTATTTTTGAAGAAGCACCGGCAAAGTGTCCCTTATGTGCCTCTCAGGTTGTATTTCGCAAAAGTAAACGTGGACGTATCTTCTATACCTGTGATAAATCAAATGACAAAGATTGCAAGTTTATCGACTGGAACCTTCCTATAGATGGCAAGACTTGCCCTACGTGTGGCAGCTACATGGTTGAGCGGAACTATCGCGGCAGAAAGAGCGAAATGTGTTCCAACAAAGATTGTCCCAGCAGAAAAAAAACGACTAAAAAGACAGCTAAGCCGGGCACAGGCAAAGTTAAGAAAGCAGCTTCAGGCAAAGAAGCTGCCGGCGAGGATCAAGAGTGATTGATGTTCGAGTCATCGGAGCCGGTCTGGCCGGCTGTGAAGCTGCTTTGCAACTTACGCGATTTGGACTTAGTGTTGAACTAATTGATATGAAGCCGGAGCGGAAAAGCCCGGCTCACAGTATGAATGATCTGGCGGAACTCGTTTGTTCCAACTCACTGAAATCCGATCAAAATACTACTGCCTCCGGACTTTTGAAACTGGAGCTGAGAGAACTGGGATCTGAACTTCTCCGGGCTGCAGATTCGGTGAGTGTTCCGGCAGGCAGTGCACTGGCTGTAGACAGAGAACTTTTTGCCGCCAAAGTTACAGAAATGATCAGGGGAAATCCTCTGATAGACTTCCGAACAAGAGAAGTTAAAGAACTGCCACAAGACAATATTGTAACCATAATCTCCACCGGTCCTTTGACTGCAGATTCACTATATAAAGAAATAGAGAAGTTTAGCGGTGAGCAGAATCTACACTTTTTTGATGCCATTGCACCGATTGTGGACGCCGAAACACTTGATTCGGATCATTATTTCCGCGCTGCCCGCTATGGTAAAGGCGGGGATGATTATATTAATTGCCCCATGAACAAAGAAGAATATCTGAGATTTCGCAATGCACTGCTTGAGGCTGAATGTGCTCCCGTGAAAGACTTTGACGACATACTGTTTGCTGATTGCCAGCCAATTGAGGAATTAGCCCGGCGCGGTGAAGACACTATGCGATTTGGACCTTTACGGCCTAAAGGGTTGCAGGATCCGGGAAGCGGAATAACACCGTATGCAGTTCTTCAGCTGAGGCAGGAAAATCTTGAGGCAACAATGTACTCTCTGGTTGGCTGCCAGACGCGACTGACCTTTGGGGAACAGCAGCGTGTGTTTACATTGATCCCGGCCTTAAGAGATGCTGAGTTCTTACGTTACGGAATTATGCATCGCAACTCATACATAAAAGCACCTGTTGTCTTAAATCTTGGTTTTTCAACGAAAAAAAATCCGAGACTCTTTTTTGCCGGACAAATTTCAGGAGTTGAAGGATACGTTGAATCAATCGCTTCAGGCCTGATGGCTGCGCATCAGGCTGCGGCGCACATACTTGACGCAGGCCAGGAACAGAAACTGAGTCTGTTACCTTCTGCTGATACTGTAAGTGGTGCGCTGGCTCGTTATATCGTCAATACAGATGAGAAGAATTTTCAGCCGATGAATGCAAATTTCGGTCTTTTACCTCTTCCAAAGGAACTTCGTCTAAGAAAAACTGAGCGTGGAGCCTACCGGCGCGACCGCTCACTTGATTCTCTTACTGAAACTGTAAAAAGTATCAATAACTTATCTGAACAGGGAAGATTCTGTCGTACGACTTCCGCGTATTGCTACGATTTACCTGAAAAACTGATAGCGGAAGAACCGAGCAAGCAGAGGGACCATTCCCGTCTGATCGTTTTTCCCCACGGAGAAGAGATCAGTCATGCCCATTTTTATGATCTACCCGGTTTTTTGCAGGCGGGTGACCTTTTGGTCATGAATGACACCAGAGTTCTTCCGGCCAGACTTTTCGGTCAAAGAGTCTCCACCGGTGCACAAATAGAATGTCTTTTAATCAGACAAACTGACAGTGAAGGTCCTAGCTGGGACATATTGGCAAAGCCGGCCAGGCGCTGCCTTTTGGGAGATCGAATTGTTTTCAGTGAAGGAGAACTGGAAGCGGAAGTAATTAAAGTTATGCCGGATGGAGGCAGAAGACTGCGATTTATTTGTTCTGAACCCTTTGACCTCCTTGTAGACAGATTAGGGGTTGTTCCATTGCCTCCATACATCCACAGGGATCTGGATGATCCTGAGCGCTATCAGACCGTGTATGCGAAATACAGAGGTTCTGTTGCCGCGCCCACCGCTGGTTTGCACTTTACCGATGAGCTTCTGGATGAGCTCAGGGAAAAGGGTGTTGAAATTGCCTATTTGACCCTGCATGTAGGTATCGGAACTTTCAGACCTGTAAAAGTCGACTCAATCAATGAGCATCATATGCACTCGGAACAGTATTTCTTCTCTAAAGAAACCGCTGATGCGATTCTGTCTGCGAAAAAGAGGGGCAACCGTGTCATCGCAGTCGGTACGACTTCCTTGCGTGTGCTAGAATCAGTAGCTCTCAATCAGTCGTACCCAGCTAAACAAAGCTTAGAAGCAGAATTGGGAGAAACAGATATATTCATATATCCAGGCTATTATTTCCGATTAATCGATGGTCTGATTACAAACTTTCATCTTCCGGAATCGACGCTGTTTATGCTGGTATCAGCATTGATGGGCAGGGAAGAGATGCTGGCTGTTTATCAAGAGGCTATAGCACGGGACTATCGCTTTTTCAGCTTCGGCGATGCTATGTTATTATTGCCGCAGTGGTCGTCGTCGGAATCACGCAAAACAAGTGAGGACAAGTAAATCAGCATGTCAGCAGTTACATATGAACTTTTACACGAATGCCGTCAAAGCGGTGCACGCTATGGACGCGTAACAACAGTTCATGGCAGTTTTGAAACACCTATTTTCATGCCGGTAGGAACACAGGCGACAGTGAAGGCAATGACTCCTGATGAGTTAAAGGAGATCGATGCGAATATAATTTTGGGTAATACCTATCACCTCTGGATGCGTCCCGGTATGGAGGTGATCGCAGCTGCAGGAGGCTTACATTCTTTCATGAACTGGGAGCGACCAATCCTGACAGACAGCGGTGGATTTCAGGTATTCTCACTGGCCAGGCCAAAAGATATATGCGAAGAAGGTGTAACTTTTTCATCGCATATAGATGGTTCCAGCCACCTCTTAACGCCGGAACTCTCTATCGGCATTCAGAGAACTTTAGGCTCAGACATAATGATGCAGCTGGACGAGTGCACGCCCTGGCCGGCGACGTACGAGTATACCAGGAATTCATTGGAGCGCACGACCAGATGGCTGGGACGGGCGATCGATGTTTGGGACAATCCGGAAGAACAGGCCCTCTTTGGCATCGTGCAGGGCGGCATGTACGCAGATTTACGCAAACAAAGTGTGCATGAAATAACTTCCTTTGACTTGCCTGGCTTCGGTATAGGCGGTTTATCAGTAGGTGAACCATTGGAAACAATGCTTGAAATGCTGGATGCCATCAGGGACATCATGCCGCATGAAAAACCGCGTTACCTGATGGGTGTTGGTACACCGACATACATGGTTGAATCTGTTCTGCGCGGGATTGATATGTTTGACTGTGTTTATCCCACAAGAGTCGGTCGAAATGGAACTGCCATCACAGGTAAAGGCAGGGTAGTTATACGTAATGCTGTGTATTCCAAAGATTTTTCACCGATTGATCCGGACTGTGAATGCTACGTTTGTAAAAATTATACACGCGCTTATCTGCGTCATCTGATTAAAGCCAATGAAATACTGGGTATGCGTCTTTTATCCTGGCACAAT
This sequence comes from Clostridiaceae bacterium, assembly GCA_012728535.1. Lineage (GTDB taxonomy): Bacteria > Bacillota > Clostridia > Saccharofermentanales > DTU023 > DTU032. The sequence goes on from JAAYEX010000026.1 coordinate 16,210, forward strand.
CTGTACTATTTGATTGAATTGATGAAACAGGCCCGTGAAGCCATAAAAGCTGATAAATATCTTGATTTTCGTAAAGATTTTTATAAAAAAAGGGAGATTTGTGGTAAACTCTAGCAAGTAAGGAAAAATATCACTTATCTTACAAATAAATCATAGTAAGTTAGCTTTACGCTAAGACCATCACGGAGGACAATAATGAATCTATTCTATACGTTAATACCCACTTACCTGATGTCCGCAGCAGGTGCCGGTACGGGAGAAGAAGGTGCTGGGTTGCAGGGCATGCTCACCATGCTGCTGCCTTTTGCCCTGATCATCGGCTTCATGTACTTTTTTTCAATTCGCCCACAGAAAAAAAAGGAAAAAGAACTGAAAGCTAAATTAGAAGCAATGCGTCCTGGCGACAATATCATGACTATCGGCGGAATCGTTGGACGGGTAGCTAATATTACTGCTGACGAAGTTACGATCTACACAAG
>JAAYEX010000207.1 GCA_012728535.1 Clostridiaceae bacterium
ATAGATGACAGAAGGCATGGCGTTATATCGCACCTTGTCTTTTTTCCCCAGGATTGTCTTGACAGCAACTTCCGCTTCGCGATAGGCGGCATGAGCCAGCATCCAGCGTCCGTTCACGTCACCGACAGCATAAATACCCGGGATATTAGTCTGACCACGGTCGTCGGTGACGATGTGTCCGTGCTCGGTGTAGACTTCCAGACTCTCAAGACCGAGGTCCTGTATTGAGGGGCGACGGCCGACAGAGAGCAGAACCTTGTTTGCCGGAACAGATTCGGCTTTTCCGTCAAGTTCGAACTTGACCTGGCCGTCTTCAACAGCGGTTACCTGAGAATTCAGATAAAACTTCATGCCTTTACCGGCGTAAGATTTTTGTAAAAGGTCTCCGACTTCCTTGTCGATGTCTCCTGCGATGTGGTCAAGCATTTCCACAACCGTGACTTCACTGCCGACTGTCAGGAAATACGAGGCCATTTCAAGACCGATCACGCCACCGCCGATGACAACCAGCTTTTCGGGGACCGTCTCCAGGTCAAGTATTTCTTTATTGGTCAGGACAAAACCCGACTCCAGACCTTCTTTGACACCTTTGATCGGTGGCACAATTGCATGGGAACCGCTGGCAATAATGACATTCCTGGCTTCATAGTGTTTGTCTTCTGCCACAACTCTGAAATTGCCGGCACTGCGACCGTCCAATCTTGCTTCAGCAGGAATAACAGTGACATTGTTCGCTTTCATCTTGCCCTTGACACCGAGAACATTGGTCTTGACTACCTTGTTCTTGCGCTTGACTACGGATTTCTGGTCGATCACGGCATTATCTGCCGAAACACCGAAAGCTTTGCCGTCTTTTGCATGTTCGAAGACTTTGCCTGAGTAAAGGAAGGTCTTTGAAGGTATGCAACCCTCGTTCAGACAAACACCGCCCAACTCAGCTTTTTCAAATAAGGTGACGGAAAGGCCGGCATGTCCGGCGCGCTCGGCAGCCAGATAGCCACCGGGGCCACCGCCTATTACAATTAGATACAATAAATTTTCTGCCATAGTTTACCTCAATTCTCCATCATCAAGAGCTGGAAGTTTTCCAGGTTTTTGACCAGGCCCTGCAGGAATCTGGCAGCAGGAGCTCCATCCACAGCGCGGTGGTCAAAGGTCAGTGACAAGCCCATGGCCTGATAGGGCACGGCTTCACCGTCCTGCATGCGGAGGCGAGTGCTTATATTGTTGACACCGAGGAGACAGGTTTCCGGAGGATTGATAACAGGTGTGAAGGATTCAATTCCCAGTGACCCAAGGTTGCTGATAGTAATGGTGGAGCCACTGAGCAGGTCAGGATTGATCGAGCCCTGCTGGGCGGCTTCAGCCAGAGAGACAGCTTCTGCACCGATTTCGCTGATACTCATGGAATCAGCGTTGCGGATAACAGGAACCATCAGCCCGCGTGGCGTATCCACAGCCACACCCAGATGGACACGGTTAAAGTAGCGCATTTTGTCAGTCAGGAAGTGAGCATTGCAGTCCGGATACTGCAAGACTGTCCGTGACACTGCGTAGAGGATAATATCGTTAAAAGTCGGTATTTTTGTCAGCAGGCTGAAACCGAGCAGCTGATCCAGCCCCTTTGCTTTGGCCTCTTTAAGACGATTGCGGAAATCGATGACATCGGCCGCATCAAAGCTGGTGTTCAATGTCAGCTGAGCCATATTGCTCAATGAGCTGTGCATGGCCTCACCGATGATTTTGCGAATGCCGCTGAGTTTCTTGTCTTCATATTCAGGAAGTTCGCTGTGAGGAGCAACTGCAAGAGGTGTTTCCGCTGCGGGCATAACCGGGACCTGGTTCAGATCGTCCACTCTGACACGGCCACCGATCCCGCTGCCTGTAATTCCGGCTGCATAATCTGTGCCGGCTGCGGATGTAGCCACATGGCCGGCAGCAATGACTGCGTCGACATCACGCTCGATAATACGACCGCCCGGTCCACTGCCTGGCGCGTAACGCAGGTCAGCCTTACCTTTGGCTGCGACCGCACGGGCGCGTGGGCTGACCGGAGCATCTACTGCTTGGGGTTTTGCCTCCGCCGGAGCTGCAGCCTGCTGTACAGGAGCAGGAGCGAGTGTTTCGCTTGCCTCGGGAATATCATCCATCTTGTCAACGGCTGAAACGATCTGATCTGCACCGTCTGCGGTAGCGCCTTCCGGAATAAAGCCGGTCCAGTCCTCGCCGGCCTCTCCGATTACGAGAACATTAAGCAAGACGGGCACATCGTCTCCCTCCTCGAAAAAAACCGCAATGATCTCACCATCCACGGGCGAGACTTCGTCAAATGTTGCCTTGTCAGTTTCATAGGTAAAAAGCGGATCATCCTTCTTGACCTGATCGCCTTTTTTGACATGCCATTCGCCAATAAGACAGCTCTCTACAGATTGTCCTTGCCGGGGCATAATTACTGCTGTTGCCATGCGTTCATCCTTTCAGTTAATTCAAATCATTTCTTGACTGCTCTTTTAGACAGATAAAGCTTTGCCGTGGTCAAGCAGATAGCGCTCAGCCTCCACACTCCACAAACCATTGTTTGCCTGAACCAGCTTATCCAGTTCAGCGAAGAGGGGGTCTTCTTTACCGAGTTCGGCGAAATCTTCAAGAGCCGTCAAAGGCATGGAGATATTGGTGTAAAGGAGTTTTTTGCCGCCGGGGATATTGGGCAAGTTCAAAGTAGTCTCAATAGCTGCATCCAAGCCACCGATATGGGTGATCATGGATGAAGGATCGATCAGACCCCTGCTCATGTAATCCAGACTTTGGATAATGTCATCTGTCGTTCCGCCCGAGTTACCGGCTACGTGTGTGGAGTTGTAATGAACATCATAGAAGTTGAAGGGAGCGGTAAAATTCGGATCAGTGGGGCCGGCGAAGAAGTTCAGACAGGCATCATATCCCATAATTTTGCTGGCATCTTCGAGCACCTGCCTTACCGGAGCATAGACGTAAACATCGTCATAGCCTTTAGCATCCTTGGTATAAGACATAAGCAGACCAGGTACGTCTTCGACATCACGAGTATTTACATAGTGTAATTCGACACCGTTTTTGGCAGCTTCCTCTACGGTATAGATTGAAGCCGCCCGATCGAGTCTTGCCTGATCAATGTCAGTAACAACAAGAAGTCCGGGTTTACGATCGTTGTGGATAGCAAAATCGATAGCGCCCAGACCCATAGGGCCGACACCTGCTAAAAGAGCCATATTGCCGCCTTCAACAATACCCATAACGTGTTCATAGGTACCGGGTTTGGTG
>JAAYEX010000208.1 GCA_012728535.1 Clostridiaceae bacterium
GTCCCGGCACGCCTAAAAAACCGGCGATGACGCTGGACAGACCCGTAACATTAATCCCTGCGCTAAGTCTTTTTCCCATATCGGGAGCGTTGACAAGCTCGCCGATCGCCTGTATCGAGCCCAGATCATTGGTGGACAGGGCGACAAAGCAGATGATAAAAGAAATCAGGACACCGATATCCAGAGAAAAGCTGAAGCTCAGGTCAGAAAAGAAATTGGAAAAAACAGAAAGTGACTCTCCGGACATCCAATTGTATTCGGGAACCAGCAGCACATAGACTATACTTCCTGCAATCATGGCCCAGATGATCATGGTCGATTTCCACATCCCTTTCAGAAAACGGTTGGCCATAAACATGGCGACGATAAAGACGAGGGCGAAAACGAAGTGGAAGAATTCCATACCGGCTGCAGGGACGCTCGAGATCAGATTTAAGATGGTCGGCACCAGGGTTAAGGCGATCAGAAGCAAGATCACGGCAATGATCTGCCTGGTGAAGAGTTTTTCGATTTTTGAAAAAAGTCCGGTCAGACAGAGTAAGGTCAGAAGGGCACCTCCGATCATAATCGAGGTGTAAATACTGCTCAGACCGACACCCTGGCTGGAGGTGATGCCGACCACAAGAATCGCAGCCGGCCCGATGACGGCGGGCAGGCGATGGCCGATGAAAAGCTGGAGCAGGCTGCTGACTGCCGTGACAAAGAAGAGCTTTTGCATGAAAACGACCTGGTCGGGCGCATTGGAAAAGTTGTGCGAAGCAACAACCTGTCCTAAGACTACGACCATAGGCAGGCCGATCGCCAGCCACTGCATGCCGTAAAGGAGAGTCTCTCCCAATGGCGGTTTTTCATCGACACCGAAATTAAGCTTGATCTTCCCTGACACGGCCCACCATTCTTTCTTATACTATGTGACTATTTATTCCAAAAACAGAGTTACCTCACATAAGTATATCTCAAGCTAGGGCCGAAACCAGCAAGTTTTTTCCTTATCCTGCTATCTGTCTGCCCGACCGGAAGCGGCTGAGGAAGTCGCGTGTTTCCGCCTTCTCCGGATTACCGAAGAGGTCTGCAGCTGTACCGCGTTCGTGGATTTTCCCTTCATGCATAAAAAACACTTGGCTGCTGATATCCTGAGCAAAGGCCATTTCATGTGTGACCACCAGCATAGTCATCCCTTCCTCGGCCAAAGTCTGCATGACCAGGAGAACTTCTCCTACAGTTTCCGGGTCGAGAGCGGAAGTTGGCTCATCAAAGAGCAGGATGTCCGGGTCCATGGCCAGGGCTCTGGCGATGGCGACGCGCTGTTTTTGCCCGCCTGAAATCTGCTTTGGTTTAGCCTTGATGAAGGCTGACATTCCGACTTTGCTGAGGTATTCCAGGGCTCTATCATGGGCCTCTGACTTGCTTCTTCCCAAGACCTTCATCTGGCCGACCATACAGTTTTCCAGCACTGTCATATTGTTGAAGAGATTGAAAGACTGAAAGACCATGCCGACGCGAGACCGATACTCGTTTATGTTGACACCGCGGGCCAACATGTTTTCGCCCCGGTAAATGATCTCGCCCGATCCGGGCATTTCCAGCTGATTGATACAACGCAATAGAGTTGATTTACCGGAACCTGAGGCGCCGATAATGCTGATCACATCGCCGGTATAAACTTCAAAGTCGATGCCGTTGAGGACCGGGTTATTGCCAAAGCCCTTGTGCAGATCTACAACTTCAAGAATAGCATTTCCACTTTGCTTCATTTTTCGCTCCTTTCCGGACGGCTGTAAGTGCCGGCTGCCATAACCAGAGGGTCCGCAGCGACAAGTTCATAGCTGCTGTCACCATCCATTTTTTTCTCCAGAAAACGCAGGAGGGCAGAGGCGGCCAGGGTCAAAGTGAAGTAACCCACCATTTCGATTGTGGCTGAAGGGAAATAGAGAAAGGTCGCTCCGGCTGCTGCCCGGTGTGCGGCGAAGAAGTCGGGAAAACCGATAATAAACATCACAGATGTATCCTTGACATTGATAATGAAGTTGTTCCCGATCTGCGGCATTATGTTGCGAAGTGCCTGGGGCAGGATGACCGCCGTCATGGTCTGAAAGTGGCTCATGCCCACTGCCTTGGCACCCTCTGTTTGTCCCGGATCGACGGAAAGAATGCCTCCGCGGACAGATTCTGCCATATAGGCTCCGGTGTTGATGGAGACGATGATGATTGACGCCAGCCAGATGCTGGAAAACCTGAGTGCGTTATCCGTGATATAGGGCAGGCCGTAGTAAAGGAAAACCGCCTGCAGGACCATAGGCGTCCCGCGGAAAATTTCCACATAAATCCGGATGACGACTCTTACCAGTCGCAGGAAAAAGCGCTTGACCGGATGATCGTTCTGCGATATCGGTATGGTGTTCAGGACTCCACAGACAAAGCCGATGAGACATCCTATGGCAGTGGCTACCAGGGCCAGGATCAGCGTTGAGCTGATCCCGCGCAAATAGCTGTTGCCATAGGACTCCCAAAGTTTGCCGATGTCAAAGATCAGTTTAGAAAACTTATCCATGGCTTTATTCCGCACTCAGGGGCTGAATGGAGATTGCATCTTCCATCAGACTGTTAAAGTCGGCGACTGTCATGGTTTCAAGGACTGCATCAATGGCAGCCTTGAGGAAGGCATTGTCTTTCATTACAGAGATGCCGATATTGACGTTTTCAGCACGTTCCTGGTCAGAGAACTGGAAGTCTCCATCCGTACCGCTGAAGTCAAGAATTTTCATATCAGGATAGGCGATGACGGCCCCCTGGGCTGTGGGCAGGTCGGTGACGACAAAGTCGACAACACCGGTTTCAAGTGCCATGAGCATGGCCGGTGCATCAGCAGAGGCGGACTTGACATCGGCTCCCGTCATTTGAGGCAGACATTCCGTATACCAGATGGTTGAGATCTGGGCAGTGCCGGCAGCACCCTCAAAATCCAAGATGCTTTCAGCTCCGGCATAGGGGCTGTCAGCCTTGGTCAGCACTACCATGGTGGCGTAGAAATAGGGTCCGGCAAAGTCAACCTGCTCCGAAC
>JAAYEX010000209.1 GCA_012728535.1 Clostridiaceae bacterium
AGTGAACCGGTGGAAACAGAGCCGCTCGATGAGTCAATAGTTATAACAGACCACCTGGGGCGTGAAGTAACAATCGAAGAAGTACCGGAAAGCCTTGTCAGCGGTTACTATATAACCTCATCCATGCTGATCTCTTTGGGCCTGGCTGACAAAATGGTGGGCTTGGAGGCCAAAGCAGCGACCAGACCGATCTATTCACTGGCAGCACCCCATTTGCTTGATCTGCCCAATACCGGGTCAATGAAGGAGTTCAATCTGGAAGGCGCCATCGCGATGAATGCCGACCTCTATATTTTGCCACTCAGACTTGAAGATGCAGTAAATACCCTGTCCGACCTGGGCTTAACTGTAATCGCAGTGAATCCTGAAAACATGGAGCTTTTGCTGGAAACTATCGCTATGATAGGGCTTGCCACCGGAACTGAGGAACGCGCTGCCAAGCTGATTTCATACTATGACGATAAGGTAGCTGAGCTTGAGGCAATTACCGCTGAGAGTGAAGCAGTAACGGTTTATCTTGGAGGTAACTCCGATTACCTCTCAACTGCTACCAGCCAAATGTATCAAAACCATTTGATTGAGCTGGCCGGAGCTACCAACGTTGCTGCCGAGATCGATGACAGCTACTGGGCAACAATTTCTTACGAGCAATTAATCGACTATAACCCTGACGTAATCATTATCGTGCCTGAAGCTGAATACACGAAGGAAGATCTCCTGGCTGACGATAAGCTAGCTTCAATCAGCGCCATTCAAAATGAAGAGATTTACGCCATGCCCGACAGCTTTGAAGCCTGGGATTCCCCGGTTCCTTCAGCTATTCTGGGTTCAATGTGGCTGAGCAGTGTTTTACATGAAGACGCTTACCCCTTTGAGGCTTTCAAAGATGACGTTGTAGATTTTTATGAAGTGTTCTACAATTTCACAGCAGAGCGAGATGACATCACCAAGTAAACAATACTCGATTAGAAAAACGTATAGAATAGATACAAACACAAAGGCTGCTTTACTCGAGCAGCCTTTGTTCGAGGCAGAAGATTGATGTTAAGAGTTGAAAACATTAAGGCCAGCTACGGCAAAGAGCTGATTGTCGATGATGTCAGTTTCACCATTGAAGAAGGTGAGCTGACTGCTTTGCTGGGCCTGAATGGTGCCGGGAAGACCACCCTCTTAAAAGTTATCAGCGGTTTGCTGAAGCAGATTTCCGGACGCTGCCTGCTGGAAGATAGGGATATTCACCAGATGAACGACAAGCTAAGGGCAAGGCACATCAGCTTTATGCCCCAACGCTACAGCATTGTCTATGACACGAAAGTGATAGATGTTGTTTTGATGGGCATAACTCCTTATCTGGGGCCTTTTGATACGCCGACCAAAGAGCAAAGAGAGGAAGCTCTTGCTTCTTTAGTGATAGTCGGCATGGAAGATTACGCAGCTGAAAACTTCAGACACCTGAGTGAAGGACAGAAGCAATTGGTTCTGGTCGCCAGAAATCTTCTGCAAGATGCTGAAATAATGTTTTTCGACGAGCCGGACAGTGCTCTGGACTTCAATAACAGCCATATGATCTTGTCAATGATCAGAGATGTCATCAAAGCGGAGGATAAAGCAGGCCTGATTACCCTGCACGATCCCAACATGGCTCTTAATTATTGTGACAAGATTATTATTTTAAAAAACGGGAAAAAGTATGCTGATTTCTACCTTGCTGATGTAGGCTACGAGTTTTTGAAAGATGTTTTTATACAGATTTACGATGACATAAAGGTTTTAGAACACGATGAGAGATATATCATCATCCGATAGCGGTGGCAGAGAGTCTTATAGAGTGTCTTTGGAATCGTCCGGCAAAAAAGACGCCATACGTTTGCTTGTGGCTTTCCTTCTGATGCTGGTGATCGCCATTATCTCAATCGGTATTGGAAAGTTTCATATTTCTCTTGTTGACATTCGCAATATTATTCTCGGTCGAGAGGTAGATCCGACCGTGCGTATGGTCTTTTTCGGTCTGAGGCTGCCCCGCACCATTATGGTGATGATTGCAGGCATCGGCCTCAGTATGGCTGGAAGTGTCTACCAGACTATCTTCAGGAATCCCTTGGCGACCCCTGACATTATCGGAGTTTCCACCGGCGCTAATCTGGGTGCTGCTGTCGCAATAGTTTATCTTGCCGGCAGGCCTAATACGATTGCAATTTCAGCCTTTGTCGGAGGAACCATAGCTGTCTTTGCTGCCCTTGCTTTGTCCAGATTGTCGTCCAACAGGCGGATAACTGACCTGGTTCTCGCAGGAATTGTGGTTAGTTCGATTGCCGAAGGTCTGATCATGATGCTGAAGTATTTCGCAGACCCCGAGCGCCAGCTAGCATCAATTGAGTACTGGGCCATGGGCAGTTTTGCTTCAATTACCGAGGGCAAGCTCCTGGCAGTTTTACCTTATTTTGTACTGGGAATAATTATGCTGTTTCTGATGAGATGGCAGATAAATATTCTTTCTCTCAACGATGATGAGGCGCGAAGCCTCGGTGTTTCCGTGGGAAGGGTACGATTTTTGGTGATAATTGCTGCAACTCTCGTGGTTGCCAGCATAGTGTCTGTAACAGGTTTAGTTGCTTTTATCGGTCTGATTGCGCCCCACATCGGCAGAATGATCACAAAGAGAAATGATTTTTATACGACGTCTTTCAGCGCCTTGCTGGGCGGTACGATTCTGCTGGTAGCCGATACCCTGGCCAGAAGTATTTCCAGCAGCGAAATACCCATCAGCATTCTGACTACCTTTATCGGTGCGCCTTTTCTGGCCTATCTGATGATGCGATCTGACAAAGACTACTGATCAGCTTGTACGGCAGCCAGCAGGTCCTTCAGTTCTTCGACCGAGAGAGCCTTTCCACCGGCGTAGACGACTTTATCGTCTATTGCCAAAGCCGGGGTAATCATGACGCCGTAGCGAACAATTTCAGCGAGTTTACCTTCGCTGGTAACTTCCGCCTTTATATTTAATTCTTTCAGGGCTATTTCCAGGTTTTCTTCAATTGTTCTGCACTTTGGGCAACCTGTGCCCAGGATTTTAATTTCCATTTATCTGTTCTCCTGTGATTCTTCAGACTCGGCTTCGCGAGACTTAATTTCCAGATACTTCATGGCTGCCTTGCTCTTTTCAACATCCAGTCTCAGTGTCGGATAGTCGGCAATATCAGCGATGATTGCAGCCAGAATATCTTCGTGCAATTTTTCGTTGAGGCTCAACGAATAGAAAGTGTACTGTTCTCTTCTCTCATCCTTTACCATGCCCATATC
>JAAYEX010000210.1 GCA_012728535.1 Clostridiaceae bacterium
ATTATGACAGAGGTCTTCAAGTCCAGGGCTATTGCGGTAGGATCACCGACAGTCTTAAATGATGTCTTGTCCAGTGTCAACGGCTGGTTGACCTTCCTCAAATCTCTGAAATTCAAGAACAAGAAGGCAGCCGCCTTCGGTTGTTACGGCTGGACCGGTGAATCAGTCAAAATACTTCAGGAAAGCCTGGCTGATGCCGGCTTTGATGTGGTAGATGCCGAGTTGCGTGTCAACTGGAACCCGACCCAGGAAGACCTTGACCAGGCTCAGGCTGTAGCAGAAGCATTGCTGGTGCAAGACTGATATAAAATCAATTAATTGTTATCGTGAGAAAAAAGACCGGCTACTGCGAAATTAATCGTACCGTGGCCGGTTTTCTTATATTAAATAAATAAGGACAAGATTGCAGCGAAAATCATCGCAGGTAAAAAATTAGCTATACGGATGCGTTTTTCAAAAAACATGTTAACACCGATCAGGAATACAAGGACAGATCCGATGAAAGAAATATTGAACAACATCAGATCACTCAGGATCGGCTTGATCCAGGCTGCCAGAATGGTTAGACTGCCCTGGTAGACTAGCAGAGGTATGGCAGAAAAAAGCACGCCCACCCCGTAAGTGGATGCCAGGATCGCAGCAATGACACCGTCCAGCGCCGACTTGGCGAATAGCATGGAGTGGTCCCCCAGCAAGGCATCCTGAAAGGAACCGACGATAGCCATCGCACCCGTGCAAATGATAATCGTTGTCGTTACAAAACCTTCCGCAAAAGAGTTTTCTTCATCCTTGACCTTAACTTTTCTTCTGAGGAAATTGCCCAACCGCTGCATCAGGAGATCAATATTGATCCACTCTCCAAATAGTGCGCCCAATACAAGGCAAATTATCATCAGAAAGGTATTCCTGGTATCAAGCAAAGATCCATCTACGACGAAGATGCCGCGCAAAGCACCGGAAATCCCGATGAACATGGTCGACACACCCAAAGCCTGCAAAAGAGTTTCCTTAAATCGCTCTCTGATGCCGCTCCTGAGCAAAAGGCCCGCTCCACCTCCAACTACAACAGCCAGAGTATTTACTATGGTTCCTATACCGGTCATATGTTCTGAGCGACCTCGGATTCAATCCACGTTTCCGCAGCCTTCATTGCTGTAAGTGTTTTTTCTAGCAGTTCATCTAGTGTCCAGCCTAGCCGCTCAGCACCCATAGCTATAGTCTCTCGTGAACAGCCCGCGGCAAAGCTCTTGTCTTTGAACTTCTTCCTCACACTGGAGACCTTCATATCCTGAAAACTCTTGGAGGGGCGCATGAGAACGGCAGCTCCCATCAATCCGGTCAATTCGTCTACCGCAAAAAGAATCTCTTCCATTTTTTCCTGGGGTTCAACCTCGGAGCAGATACCAAAGCCATGACTGACGATAGATCGGATCATATCCTCACCTACTCCGTCTTCGCGCAAGAGCTCCGGCGCTTTGGAACAGTGATCATCCGGCCACTGTTCAAAATCAATGTCATGCAACAAGCCGACCATGCTCCAGTACTCCAGCTCATCCGGCGCGTATTCCTCAGCAAAATATCGCATCACTGCCTCAACTGTCAGTGCATGACGAATGTGGAAATCTTCCTTGTTATACTTTTTCAAAAGCTGAAGTCCTTCAGCCCTGCTCAAATTGCTCTGTCTCACTGTTCTCCTCCTTATGAAAATTTCATAGTTCAAATACTAACAGATAAAAGAGTAGCCATGTCGGTTGACATGGCTACTCAAAAAATATAATTCATTAAAAAGACTAGCTTAGCTTGGCCAGTTGGACTGCCAGATCCGCTGCCAGACCGGAGTTGTTGTAAACCAATTCAATATTTGCATCGAGGCTTTTGCCCTCAGTAATTTCCAAAACTTTTCCTAACAGGAAGGGGGTCGTTTCCTTGCCCTTAATGCCCTTCGCTTCTGCTTCGATAACAGCGTCAGCAATGGCCCTGGTAATCTTCTCTGAATCCAATTCATGTTCAGGGGGAATAGGATTGCCGATTACAACCCCGCCCTCAAGACCAAGTTCCCATTTAGTTTTAATGGCACGGGCCAGCTCAACAGCAGAATCAATTCTATAATCAACTCCGTAGCCGGACTTACGGGTATAAAAAGCAGGGAAGTCATCAGTCTTAAAGCCAACTACAGGAATACCGAAAGTCTCCAGGTACTCCAGAGTCAAACCGATGTCCAGGATGGACTTGGCCCCTGCACAGACAACTGCGACACTGGTCTTGGCAAGTTCCTGCAGGTCTGCGGAGATATCGTAAGTTTCCTGTGCGCCTCTGTGAACACCGCCGATACCGCCGGTGGCGAAAACTTTAATGCCTGCCAGAGCAGCAATAATCATAGTAGCAGCAACTGTAGTAGCCCCGTCAGCTTTACCCGCTACAATGAAGGGCAGATCACGCCTGGAGGCTTTGATGATACCCTGTTCTTTTCCCATATATTCGACTTCTTCCAAAGTCAGACCTACTTTAATCCGGCCTTTTATGATTCCTATTGTCGCAGGAACAGCTCCCTGATCTGAAATGATCTTTTCACACATAAGAGCGGTTTCTACATTTCGCGGGTAAGGCATGCCGTGAGAGATAATAGTGGATTCAAGAGCTACGACAGCTTCTCCTTGTTCAATTGCAGCCTGTACATCTTCCCTGACATCCAAGTATTTACTTAACATTCTGAACGTCCTCCATATATAATTTTAGATTTTCTTCTGACATATTCGGATTGATGGTGTTTTCATGGCTAATAGCCAGCATAGAAGCAGCAATCCCCATTCTGGCACTTTCTTCAATGCTCAGATTATTGATATAAGCATAGGCCAAAGCAGCAATAAACGCATCACCTCCACCGGTCGCATTGATAACTTCTATCGTGGCACCTTGAGCAAATCCTTTGCTGCTTCCATTATTATAAAACACTCCCTCTTTACCCAAACTGATGAAAACATTTCTGACGCCTTGTTCCAGAAAATACTCACTGGCAGCAATCAGATCCTCCCGGTCGTTTATTTCTCTGCCGGACAAGATCTCTGCTTCAAGTCTGTTGGGCTTAATTGTATGGAAATACCCGATCAGGTGCTTTACCTTCCGGGCCTTGGTCGTGGAAACAGTATCGAGAAAATAGACAGTATCTTTATATGTTGTTAGCAGGAGCTCGATAACTTCCTGAGGGATGTTGGTGTCAATAACGACAAGCTGGGATTTTTGTATTAACCGGCTTTTCGACTTAATAAACTCTGTTGAAATCCGGTCGAAAATGTCCATATGTGCAATAGCAAGAGCCATATCTCCCGTTTCATCGAGAATGGACAGATAAGTTGAAGTAGACCCTCCTTCGAGATAAAGCGACTCAGTGAGATCAACGCCGTTCATCTTGCATTCGTCCATGATTCTCTTTCCGTAGATGTCCTGCCCGACTGCACTGATCAGTTTAACGTTGATTCCCAGGCGGGCCATGTTCTCCGCAATATTCCTGCCTACTCCGCCCAGGGAAATCTTGACTGTTCCGGGATTCGAATCTGCCGGAATCAGTTCTTGGTATGGAAAACCTTGAATATCAACATTTACACCGCCAACAACGGTTGCATAAGATTTACTGTTAGTAATATAGCCTTTGCCGACAATAAGTCCCTTTTTCATCAAATTACTTATATGAACCGCGACTGAGGATCTGGTAATGCCGAGAAGCTCAGCAATTTCTCTCTGGCTCAGCAAGGGATCTTTTTCAATCAGCTTCGAGATTTCAGTTTCTCTCTGAGTCATTAAACCACCATCTCTTCCATAGTTTTAAAAATCATTTCTGTTATTTAAGATTCTTTAAGATCAGGGCAGATTTCTTTGGCTTTCCATACAATATGCACATATTTTTGAGGATCCTTAACGCTTTTTATGATGATAACATATAACGAGTAATCAACCAATATAGCAAAGTTAAATACCTTGAAAAGTGATTAGATGCTAACTGATTGTCTGGCTCCTAGTTAGATTAAGACTGAACTGTATACAAAACTTATGAAAATAACATTTTGTTTAATAATAATTATCCAATTATATGATTCAATTCTAAGGTGTTGAAATGCTGAATTAGTGATTATTATTGTTTTAATGATAGTTATATTGTCCAAAGTTCGGGTCCGCCCTTTGATTTCAATTGACAGTACTATCCGATTAATATATTTTGAGAGTACCTTAAAAGGAAAACAAGAGGCTGTTTTAAATAACAGCGCAAGAATGTATAGATAAACATTTATGCATAATCTTTATCAGCTGCAACGCTACATGCGCTGTGGCTTAATTGATTATACAAGGGGGGAAATGTGAGTTCGAAAAATGTATTCTACATCCTTAAGCGCATACTACTGGCTTTCTTAACTGTTTTGATAGTTATTACTATCACATTTTTTGCCATGCATGCGATTCCGGGTGGTCCCTTTTTGGGAGAGAAGGCAGTGTCTCCTGCGGTAATGGAGGCTCTGGAAGCCAAATATGGACTGGACAAGCCCCTTTTTGAGCAATATACAACTTATCTTAAGGGCATATTGCTTGACTTTGATTTCGGTCCATCACTCAAGCAAAGAGGAATGATGGTTATCGACATCATAATGGACGGCCTGAAAACCTCCATTCGTCTCGGGGTGATAGCTGCTGCGATTGCGCTACTCTTCGGACTTACACTGGGCTCTATTGCTTCCTTGCGCCGCAATACTTTGATTGACAGATTCATTATGGTGGTGACTACAGCCTTCGTATCTATGCCATCGTTTATTATGGGTTCGCTGCTCTTACTTGTGTTTGCGGTACAACTTGCAATTGTACCCGCAAACGGTTCGACTTCAGCCGGAATGATTATGCCCATAATAACCTTGTCACTGTACCCTATGGCTTATATCACGCGTTTGACGCGTTCATCCATGCTTGATGTTCTGGGACAGGATTATATCCGTACCGCGCGTTCTAAAGGTGTTTCCTATCCCGGCATCATAAGGGGTCATGCTCTCAAAAACGCAATCATCCCGGTTATTACCTATTTCGGTCCCATGCTGGCGTATATTGTCACCGGCTCACTGGTGGTTGAGAGGATTTTTGCAGTTCCCGGTATAGGCAGATCTTTTGTCAACAGCATCACCGGTCGCGATTATCCCCTGATCATGGGTACAACCATTATCTTGTCTACCTTAATTGTCCTTATGAACCTTTTGGGCGACATCATGTACAAGCTTGTTGATCCTCGCATCAGCTTTGAATAAGGAAGATAGCAGAATATGAAAATAAATCCATTTAAAATGCATATAGATGTTGACGCCTTTATTCCTGCCACAGCTGAAGAAAAGAAGTACATGGTGCAAATGCGCGAGTCTTCTACTTTCTTCCGTGATGGTGCAAGACGTTTGAAAAAGAATAAAGTAGCAATGTTCAGCCTTATAGTTATCATCATAATTACTCTGTCTTCAATCTTTCTTCCCATGTTCTGGCCCTATTCTTATGAACAACAGCTGGGTGTGCAACCGGGCAAAAGAGTAGATCCTTCTTTTAACAATCTGGCACCCTTTGAATATGGCACGACAGAGCAGGCGCGTATTGATAAGGGAGAATCTGTATTTCCGCATATCTTCGGGACTGACTCTGCCGGGCGTGATTATTTCATCAGAGTTGTCTATGGAACCCGTATTTCATTGGCAGTCGGTTTTTTTGCAAGTATTATCGTATTAATGATAGGGCTGGTGGTCGGATCAGTCGCCGGTTATTTTGGCGGCAAGATCGACCTGATCGTCATGCGTATTGTTGATATCATTTACTCCCTGCCTGACACCTTAATGGTCATCCTGCTCGCATCTATACTTAACGTCACCTTGGGCCACAAACTTGAAGGAAGTGCGCTGGAAAGTATCGGAGCTAATATCATTAGTCTCTTTATTGTATTCGCACTTCTTTATTGGGTCTCCATGGCCAGGCTGGTTAGAGGTCAAATCCTGTCTCTCAAAGAGGAAGAATATGTACTTTCCGCAAAAGCGACCGGAGCCAAGGGACCCTGGATTATTCGCAAACATCTGCTGCCCAACTCTATCAGCGTTATCATCATCTCCACTGCCCTGCAAATCCCGAGCGCTATCTTTACTGAAAGCTACCTGTCCTTTTTGGGTCTTGGTGTAAACGAGCCCATGCCTTCGCTCGGCTCTCTTGCGTCTGATGCGTTGAACGGCATAAATTCATATGCATACCGCCTGGTAATCCCGGCTATAGTCATTTCTCTGATAGTTCTATCATTGAACTTGCTTGGTGACGGATTACGTGACGCTTTTGATCCGAAGCTGAACAGATAGGAAAGGAAGATAAAGTGGCATTACTGGAAATTAGAGATTTACATACATCATTCTTCACCGATGCCGGTGAGGTTAAGGCTGTTAACGGTCTGACTCTTGATCTTGAATACGGCAAAGTTCTCGGAATCGTGGGTGAATCCGGATCAGGAAAATCGGTAACAGCATATTCCATCATGCAAATATTAGCTCCGACAGGCAAGATTGTCTCCGGTTCAATTAAGTTTGACGGACAGGAGCTTATAGGCTTAAGCGAAAAAGAAATGCGTAAGATCCGGGGGCAGAGGATCTCCATTATCTTCCAGGATCCGATGACCTCCCTGAACCCCGTATACACCATAGGACATCAGCTAAGGGAAGCAATCGAGCTCCACACTGACTACCATGGGAAAGCAGCACAAGACCGGGCTATTGAGCTCTTGCGCCTGGTCAATGTGAATGATCCGGAAAAACGCATCAAGCAGTATCCCTATGAATTCTCAGGAGGCATGCGCCAGCGCGTTATGATCGCCATGGCTCTTGCCTGTGAACCTGATATTTTGATTGCTGATGAACCTACTACTGCTTTGGACGTTACAATTCAGGCACAAATTCTGGAGTTGATGATTTCCCTTCAAAATGAGATCGGCATGTCTATTATCATGATCACACACGACCTCGGTGTTGTAGCTCAAATGTGTGATGAAGTTGTGGTTATGTATGCAGGCGAAATCTGCGAACAGGGCACTGCTGATGAAATTTATTACAATCCGCATCACGAATACACAAAGGGACTTCTTAATTCAATTCCTACTGTAGCCACCACCGGTAATAAACTTAAACCCATCAGCGGCACACCGATTGACTTGTTGAATATGCCGGCAGGTTGCCCCTTTGCCCCGCGCTGTGATCAGGCTATGAAAATATGTATTAAACAACACGCCCCTGAAATGAAAATTAATGATGATCATATAGCCTATTGCTGGGTAAATGTCAGGGAAGGTGTAGCTGACGGCTCAATTGTTTTGCCGGACCCCGAAGATATCCAGCCACAAAATGATGTACTTGTACATGACTAAAACTCTAACTGCCCAACATTTAGTTGAAGTTAATAATTTAAAACAATATTTTGACATCAATACCGGATTCTTCCGTTCCAAGTCACTCAAAGCCGTTGATGGAGTATCCTTCAATATTCAGGAGGGTGAAACTCTTGGACTGGTCGGAGAGTCAGGCTGCGGTAAGACTACAGTCGGGCGCAGCATCCTCCATCTCTATGAACCAACGGATGGGGAAATCTGGTATAAGGGCAAGGAAATTAAGACGGAAAAGGATGTTGCAGGTTTTCGCCAGCAGGCGACTATGGTTTTTCAGGATCCTTACTCTTCTCTGAATCCTCGTATGACTGTCGCAGATATCATCGGAGAACCTCTGGACGTCCACAAGCTGACTTCATCCAAAAAGGAACGCAAGGAGCGTATTCTTGACCTGATGGACAAAGTAGGTCTCAACAGCGAACATGCTGCACGCTATGCGCATGAATTCTCCGGAGGTCAGAGGCAAAGAATAGGTATCGCCAGAGCTCTGGCTGTTAATCCCGACTTCATGGTTTGTGATGAACCCGTTTCCGCTCTGGACGTTTCAATTCAGGCCCAGGTGATCAATATGTTCGAAGAATTGCAGGATGAATTAGGTCTAACCTATCTTTTCATTGCTCACGACCTGCTCGTCGTCCGACATATTTCTGACCGCATAGCAGTGATGTATCTTGGTAAGCTGGTGGAAATGTCTTCAGCAAATGAAATATATGATCACCCGCTTCATCCCTACTCGAAGTCATTAATATCGGCGGTTCCCGTACCGGATCCCCGTATAGCCAGAGCTTCACAACGCATAGTTCTGAAGGGCGAAATACCCAGCCCCCTGAATATTCCTTCAGGTTGCGGCTTCCGCACACGTTGCCCTTACGCCATTGAGTGTTGTGCAGAATCCGTACCTGAACTTGAAGAGGTACATGAAGGACATTTCGTCGCCTGTCACCGGGTAGATGAAATCAATTAAATCGCTTTCAAATGTGCCGGAGAAAGCCTCTGCATATTTTGAAAATATAACTTTTTTAAAGCAAAGCTTAGGAAAGGAAAGAAAACTATGAAAAAGTTTCTAGCACTGCTACTTGTATTGGCGATGGCGCTGACAATAGTAGCCTGTAACGGTACCACAAAACCCGTTGAAACAAAACCAACGGAAAGCGGTAGCCCGACAGAACCCGGAACAACAGATCCGGGAACAGATCCAACCGAACCAGTCGCACCGGGAGGTTCTCTGATCGCTGTATCACTAGCTTCAGAGCCTGACACACTAGACCCTGCCCTCAACTCTGCAGTTGATGGCGCTACCCTAATTGTCCACCTGTTCTCAGGTCTGGCCAAATGGTCAGTTGACGCAGCCGGTAACTATGAAATCGTAGCCGATGCAGCTGAAGAACTGGTTGAAGGTGTCGCCAATGATGACGGTACCGTCACCTATACTTATACACTGCGTGACGGCATGAAATGGTCAGATGGCCAGCCGGTCACAGCCAATGATTTTGAATTTGCCTGGAAGCGTGCCTCATCTGTTGATTTGGGCGCTGACTATGAGTACATGTTTGAAGTAGTTGACGGCTACGGTGATGAGGTCAACGTAAAGGCACTGGATGAAAAAACTCTGGAAGTAACCCTGGCAAATGCTGTTCCTTATTGGGATGAGCTGCTGGCCTTCCCGACCTACTTCCCTGTCCGCGAAGACGTAGTCTCAGATGAAACCTGGGCAACCAATCCTGCTACTTATGTTTCCAACGGCCCCTACATCATGAGTGGCTGGGATCACAACAGCAAGATTACTCTGACCAAGAACCCGGACTATGTAGATGCCGATACAGTCACAATGGATACTATCGAATTCTATCTGTCTGACGATTCCAACAATATGCTGGCCAACTTCAAGAGCGGTGCCTGGCAGTTAATCGATGACGTTCCGACCAATGAAATTGCTGCTTTGAAGGAAGAGTATCCTGATGAGTTCCATATTCAGGGTCAAATCGGTACCTATTATGTGTGCTGGAATGTTAATGCAAACATTCTGCCGGCAGACAGTGAGCTGACCGGAGTTGAAGCGGAGAAGGCCCAGGCCGAGATCCGTAATGCTTTAGGCTTGTTCTATGACCGCAACTACATCGTCGAAGATATTGCTCAAGGCGGACAAGTCCCGGCATCTTCCTTTGTATCCATGGGCTTCCCCGAAGCTGACGGAACTGAGTTCTATATGAATGCCGGTCCCAGCTCCGAGTATGCCGGTTACTACAACACAGACCCTTCAGATGAAGTTATGGATGCAAACTACAACGAAGCCATCGAAATCTTGAAAAAGTACTATGATTTCGACGAGGCATCAGGAAAATTCACCAACGTACCTACTTTTGATTATCTCTATAACACCAGTGAAGGTCATAAAGCTATCGGTGCATATCTGCAGAGTGCTCTGGCCGGTGTCGGCATCAACATGACCATGGAAAACCAGGAATGGGCTACCTTCCTGAATACACGTAAAGACGGCAACTACACCGTCGCCCGTAACGGTTGGATTGCTGACTACAACGATCCGATTACCCTGTTGGACCTCTGGACCTCAGGCTCCGGTAACAATGACGTTCAGTTCGGTAAAGACGCTCACGCTGATATAGCTGCCTATGATATCGATCTGACCGAATATGGCCTCGACATCGTCGTTGAAGGTGGCACCTGGGCCGAAACCTATGATGTCATCATTGCAGCCGTCAAGGCTTCCACAGATGACGCACAGCGTTATGCTCTGATGCACGCCGCTGAAGACCTGCTCATGAGCACCGGTGCTGTTACCCCCATCTATTACTACACAGACCTGTATATGCTGGATCAGTCAGTCGAAGGATTCTACTCAATCCCGCTGGGCTACAAATACTTCATGTACACCACGATCAAGTAAAAGCACTATTTAGCTTGTTCAATACAGGCCCTCCGACCAAGTCGGGGGGCCTTTTTGTTGGAAATCCCGAATCCTGAAGGCATTATCGCGTTTTCACTCATAAACCGTTATAATAGTTACGGAAATTCTCAGAATAATCTGACTGAAATAAAAGGAGTAATAAATGCTAAAAGGAAACCTTGTCTTCGGGCAATCAGGAGGACCGACCGCCGTCATAAATTCAAGTGCTGCAGGCTTGCTGACCGCTGCCTTGGCCAGCCCCCTTATTGAAGAAGTTTATGCAGCTGAACATGGGATCATAGGGATACTCAAGGACAGACTATTTGACATCGGCCGGGAAGACCTGGAAGAGCTGAAGTTGCTCACACAGACTCCTTCCTCAGCTTTCGGGTCCTGTCGTCATAAATTAGCTGACCCGGACAAAGATGAAAGTGAATATAAGCGTATTCTTGAAGTTTTCAAAAAACACAACATACGCTATTTTTTTTATAACGGCGGCAACGACACCATGGACACCTGCCACAAGATCAGTTTGTATCTGAACAGAGCAGGTTACGAGTGCCGTGTAGTCGGTATACCCAAGACCATAGACAACGATCTTTGTGGTACTGATCATTGCCCCGGATTTGCTTCGGCTGCTAAATATGTGGCTACCAGTTTTATGGAAATCAAATTAGATTCTCATGTCTACAATTACCCACAGATTATCATTGTTGAGGTTATGGGCCGTCACGCAGGCTGGCTGGCTGCATCCTCCGTATTGGCCTCACATAAAGCTGCCGGTCCGGACCTGATTTATCTTCCTGAAAGACACTTTTCACTGGAACAGTTTGAGCAGGATGTCCGAACTGTGCATGAAAAGAAAGGCGATGTCATGGTTTGCATCTCCGAAGGCTGTCAGGACAAATATGGCAGATTCATACCCGAAATGTTTGAAGACAACAACTTGACCACTGATGCTTTCGGACACAAGCAACTGGGCGGTGCCGCTGACACTCTGGCATCCTTTGTCAAAGAAAAGTTTGACATCAAGGTTCGTGCTATCGAATTTTCCCTCCTCCAGCGCTGTGCTGCACACATAGCATCACCGGTTGATGTCAACGAAGCTTTTCAGGCGGGTGAAGCTGCCCTTAATTTTGCTCTTGAGGGCTATGGTGACTTCATGCTCGGTTTTGAGCGCATATCAGATGCGCCCTATAAGATCAGAATGATCAGGGTGCCCCTTGTTGAATGTGCTAATCATGAAAAGACAGTGCCTGACGAATGGATTAATGATGCCGGTAACTTTGTACTCCAGCCATTTATCGACTACACACTGCCTTTGATACAGGGTGAAACTGAACGCACCGAAGAAGACGGTTTGCCGCTCTTCGCAAACCTGAAGAGGGTGCTCATTAAATAAATAATAGGCTTTAAAGCCTTTACGATACAAAGAAGGGAACAAAACGCAAATGGAAGCTAGTCAAGAAACAGTAGGAATTGATCAGATGGATCTTAGCCTTCTGGATCCGGTTCTAAAAGAAAACAGTAGCCTCAAGGGCAGTGCTATTGCCATATTGCAGGAGGCTCAGGAAATATATGGCTATCTGCCTTTGGAAGTGCTGGAAAGAATATCCGAAGTAACACAGGAGCCTCTAGCCAAACTTTATGGCATAGCCACCTTCTACACCCAATTCCGTATGAAACCGGTCGGCAAGCATCTTATCATGCTCTGTCAGGGCACCGCCTGTCACGTTATGGGCGCGGATCGTGTGCAGCAGGCGATAGAAGATGAGCTGCAAATCGAGAACGGCGAAACAACGGAAGACGGTGTTTTCACTTTGATGACGGTAGCTTGTCTGGGCTGCTGTTCGCTTGCTCCGGTAATGATGGTTGACGGAGAAACATACGCAAGCCTGACTTCTGATTCCGTCCGCAAAATTTTACGTAAGATGCGAAAGGAAGCAGATGTATAGTCTTGTTCTTAATTCAGTTAATACATCCACCCACTCTGATCCTCTGAGATCATTGACACAAAATATAAGGAGTAATCAATGAGAGTAGTTGTTGGTGCTGGCAGCTGCGGACTTGCTGCCGGAGCGGATAGTCTGGTTCAAGAACTGAAAACCAGAGACCTTGGTTCCGACACAGTACTGGAAATTACCGGCTGTGTCGGCATGTGTTATCTGGAGCCGATTGTAGATATATATGATGATTGCGGTCAATTACATCGTTTTACACATGTAAAAGTTAAAGATCTGGATGCTATTCTGGAAAAATTTGACTAAGAAGCCTGCAATCAGTTTAGAATCTCAGAAGATGATGAGCGCATTCTGGGCAAACAGGTACGTATTGTTTTGCGCAACTGTGGTGTCATCAATCCCGAGTCCATTGACGATTACATAGCCAGCGGAGGCTATACCGCATTGGAGCGCTGCGTCAAGGAAATGACACCGGAAGACGTAATCGAAGTGATTAAAGAATCCGGACTGCGCGGACG